>JBJEOX010000338.1:0-6971 GCA_051880935.1 Ruminococcus sp. | reverse complement strand
ACTTGTAGAGTGCGCCGTCCACGCCGATTTTGCCGATAATGTGAAGAATTACGTCCTTACCGCTGACATAGCCCTGCGGCTTGCCGATAAGGTTGAATTTGATAGCAGAGGGAACCTTGAACCATGCCTTGCCGCTAATCATTCCTGCCGCCATATCGGTTGAGCCTACGCCTGTTGAAAATGCACCGAGTGCGCCGTATGTACAGGTGTGCGAGTCTGCGCCGATACAAAGACAACCGGGTCCTACAAGTCCCATTTCGGGGAGAAGAGCGTGTTCAATGCCCATCTGACCTACGTCCTTGTAGTTCTTGATATCGTACTTGTGAGCAAACTCTCTTGTCTGCTTAACCTGAGTAGCCGCCTTGATATCCTTGTTGGGGGTAAAGTGGTCCATAATCATTGCGATTTTTGTGTTGTCAAATACAGCAGTTGCGCCGTTTTCTTCAAATACGTTGATTGCAACGGGAGAGGTAACGTCGTTGCCGAGCACCATATCCAGCTTTGCTTCAATAAGCTGACCTGCCTTAACCTCGTCAAGCCCTGCGTGAGCGGCGAGGATTTTCTGCGACATAGTCATACCCATAATTATCACTCCTTAAATCTGTTGATTTATTTTAAATACATTATTACATATTGAATCATAAAAGATTGTAAACTACTTTACAATCTAAAAATATTTATTTTTGCTGTGGTAATAATGTTAAATAAAAATAGATTTTATATGAGTGTAGGGAACGACCCCTGTGTCGTTCCTAACGGAAATATATAAAACTTTATATAGGAACGACACAGGGGTCGTTCCCTACGATATATTAGTATTAGCACGGTGGGTTCAAAACAATTGTTAATTGAACCTCATCACTCCGTATCCACAACTCTTTTTCCTCTCCAGCTTCCTCTTATCCACCTTATGAATACAACAACGCCTCTGAAAATTTCGTCAGCCGCCATACCTATCCATACGCCTGCAAGTCCCATTCCCAGCACCACGCCGAGAACGTATGCAATAAGCACGCTCAGTCCCCACATTGAGAAAATTGCAAGCATTGTGGGGAATTTAACATCTCCTGCCGCTTTCATACTGTTGATTATAACAATATTTGTCGTACGTCCGAATTCAAGGAAAATTGCGATGAACATAACCGTTGCCCCCTGCTCGGCAAGCAGCTCGCCAACCTTCGGGTCGCCTGAAAACAGCGGGAATGTAAACGGAGAAGCAAGCCAGTTAAGAACCGCTATTGAAATTGAAAAGAGCAGTCCGAAACGAAGCGTTTTCAGCACACGCTTGTAGGCAAAGTCATAGTTACCTGCGCCGACGCTGTGACCTACAATAATCTGTGTTGCAATTGCGGCGGCAAATGCAATCATATAGGTCAACATTGAAAGCATAGTTGCATATATTTTAGTGTTTATGGCAACAATACCCATAGTGTTTACAAAGGCGGTGATGACAAGCTGAGAAAAGTTGTAGGAAATATTCTCGCCTGCGGTGGGAATACCGAGCCTTAAAAGCTGTTTTAAAATCCTGAAAGGAAACGGTCTGAGATATTTTATGCCAAGACTTCCCTTGATAACGCAGTAAAAGTAAACGATTGCGGCGATTACGGCAAAAATTCTGCTCACCGATGTTGAAATCGCAACGCCCGACGCACCGAGTCCAAGACTGTGCAGAGGTCCGTAGAGAAAGAGGAAGTTGCCGACAATGTTTGTAATGTTCATACCAAAGGCAATCAGCATTCCGAAAACAGTTTTGCCGTTGCTGTCGAAAATCTGGCTGAATGCATTTATAAGCGCCTGTGTAAATATAGTACCGCCGACTATTTTCATATACATATCGGCGTCACTCATCATCTCGTCGGGCACCTGCATAACAGAAAGCAGAGGATTGCTGAACAAAAACACAGCAGCGCTGATTATTCCGCTCAGTACAAGGTTAAAGCTCAGCGCAACTGTGTAAATGCGGTTCATTTCCTCTTTTTTGCCTGCGCCGAGGTACTGGCTTACCATAATTCCCGTTGCGCTCGAAATTACGGTGAACGCAAGCGCAAGAAATCCGATTATCGAGTTTGCGTTGCCGATAGCGCCGACGGCTGTTTCGCTGTAGTTTGACAGCATAATGGTATCGACATAGCCGAGCGCAACGCCGAGAAGCGACTGAAAGAATATCGGCCACGCAAGGCTTATGACACTGCGCTGAACAACAGGAAGCTTTTTTTCATCTTTATATTTTGAGAGTACCGACATAAATTGTCCTCCTTATTGCTAAAAGTATCGGAAAAAGGCTTGTTACCCCACATTTTACCCGAAATATCTGTTGACCTTAACAGATTTGCAATGTATAATGTGAAATATATAATATTGAAAGGAATTTGTTTTATGAATATATGTGTATTTGGCTCGTCAAGCGACCTCATTGACAAGGAATATCTCGATTCTGCCGAAAAGCTCGCTTCTGAGCTTGCAAAAAGAGGTCACGGAATCGTATTCGGAGCAGGAAAATACGGCGTTATGGGAGCAACAGCAAGGGGCGCCTCAGCCGAAAACGGAACGCTTATCGGCGTAAGTCCCGAATTCTTTAAGGAAATGGACGTAATCTACGACGACTGCACCGAGCTTATTTTCACCGAAACTATGCGTGAACGCAAGGGCATTATGGAGGACAAATCCGACGCTTTTATCATCTGCGCAGGCGGAATGGGCACTTTTGAGGAGTTTTTCGAGGTCCTCACCCTCAAACAGCTCCGACGTCACGAAAAGCCTATAATTATATATAATGTAAAAGGCTACTACAACCATATGATTGCGATGATGGACAACGCAGTAAAAAACAAGTTTATGACAGACGACTGCAAACGCCTTTATTCCGTAGCCGACACGCAGGAAGAAGTTTTTGAACAGCTTGAAAACTACGTTCCCTTTTCCTATAATAAGTATAACTTTGTTTACGAGGGGGATAAGAGCAATGGCTGACAGTTGTGAAATGTGCGCTCACTATGTTGTTGACGAGGAGTTCGGCGATTATTGCAGTATTGACCTCGACGAGGACGAAATGGAGCGTTTTCTCACGCAGAACGTAACTCAATGCCACTATTTTCAACTTTATGACGAATATAAAATCGTAAATAAGCAGATTTAAAATTGTAATTATTTATTCAAGGGCACGTTCAAGGACACGATTTTCGTGTCCTTTTTGTTTTTTTCTGAAATCCGAATAGAATTGTTACACTTAAAATAAATCTTTTTATTACTATTATATCTATCATTTTCCTACATTCAAGGGAAAAATTTAATAATATATAGCATAATTTATTCTTTTTGTGTAAAAAAGTGCAATCTTTAATTATTTACAATACTTTTTATATTCTCGTAATACATTTTATTATTTTGCACAAATCGAATTTTAAAAGCTTGTATAATCCGGCTATATAAGGGCGAACTCTGTTCGCCCTTTAGTTGATATGCAGAAGTGTTATTATATAAAATTAGTTGGAATTTAGTAAGGAGCACAAAACCTCATGGCTGATTATGGTAAATATTACAGAGGCTATATGTATTTGCAGGAGCTTCTGAAAACAGATTTTACTCACAATTACCTTAAAGAGAAGCTTAAGGATGGAGATAAAGGTCAAGACTCTCTTATTGGTAACACAAGTGAAAAAGTTATTGATATGGACTGGGTTATTGCCATTGAGGAAGCTTTGCCCTATATTCAGAAAGCTATTGATGAACAGCGCCGTTTTATCAAGCAGGTTGAAAATGTTGTTCGTATTGAAAAGGCTAAGAAAATCGGTACTGATTCCGTAAAACATCTTGCACAGCATACTAACTTTATAGCAAAAGTTGAAGATGGTATGGTTACGCCTAATAAGATTCTTACTGTTGAGCGTGAAGAAAGTTTCGCAATTTACGAAAACCGTGTTCTCATGACGCTCATACATAAAGCCCTTCAATTTGTTGACGATAAATATTCCAAGATGAAGGACACACCGAATGACTCCTATCAGAAAATGAATCTAATTCGTCATCTGGAGCTTGACCAACAGCAGGTTGACATTTCTGTTAACTTTGTAAATGAAGTTCATGAAACTCTTGCTGATGATCTCGATGTTCTTGATCTTTCGCAGTTGTCTGACTTCGACCGTATCCGTCGTATCAGATCTACTCTTAATGACTTTTTGACAACTCCTCTCATGAAGGAAATTTCAAAAGAGCCTCAGGTTCGTCCCCCTATTACTCAGACTAACCTTCTTAAGAAGAATCCTAACTTTAAGAAGGCTATGGAACTCTGGAATTTTCTTGATAGCTATAAAAAGGACGGTTTTGACATAGTCGGTGAGGAATATGACGGTACTATTTCTGATGAAATCAAGGATGACGTTTATTTCTCAATGTCTTTCCAGCACTTTATGCTAACGCTTGCAACAAATCCTGCATTGCGTAAAATGCTTAATGAAAAATATGAAGAAGAAAATGCCCGTCTTGCTGAGGAGGAAAGCAGACCTGACAAGGTAAGAGAAAAGGTTCTTGAAGCAAAGATTGAAGCGATTCGTAAGCAGGAGATGGAAATCCGCTTAAAGGAAATTCGTGAACGTGAAAAGAAGATTCAGGAGCTTAATGCTGAAATCAGGAATTTGAAAATTACCCTTGATCAGAAGGAACAGCAGATAATGACCTTAAAAGGTCAGGTTTCTGCACTTCAGGATGAGATAGCTTCACTGAAGGAAGAGCTCAAGCAGACAAAGCTGAAGCTTCTTGAAGCAGAAAACGAAATCAAGGCTCTCAAAGAAGAAAATCAGGCACTCAAAGATAAGATTGAGGAACTGAACAAGACAATTGATGCGCTGAATAAAAAAATAGCACAACTTAACGAGCAGACCAGAGTACTCAACGACCGAATTCAGGTACTTATGCAGGAAAATGCTCGTATGCAGTCCAAAATTCAAGAGCAGGAAAAGATTATCAAGGAGCAGACCGCAAGAATCGAAGAGCTTGAAAAGCAGACCGCTGAACAGCTTGCAAAGATTGCAGCTCTTACCGATAATCTTGCTAAGTGTGAGGCTGAAATAGAGAGTAACAAAAAGGAGATTACTTCGCTTACTCAGCGAAATGAAAAGCTTGTTACTACACTTCAGAACGAGCGTACTGCACATAAAGAAAAAGTAGAGCAGATGAACGCTGACTTTGCTGCAAAAACCAAGGCAGCTGAGGAGCAGTTCAAGTCTGAGAAGAAATCGCTGCAAAAGCAGATTGACGATTCAGAGGCGGCTCATACAAAATATGTTGCACAGCTTAATGCTGAATTTGCTGACAAGGCAAATCAGGCGGAGCAGAAACGCATAAAAGAGCTTGCCGACAAGCAGGCTGAGCACGAGGAGCAGATTGAACAGATTAAGCTTTCAAATGACAAGGCTTCTGCGGCTGTTGAAGCTAAGCATGCATCGGAAGTAAGAAAGGTTCAGAAATCTGTAGACAAGCGTGTTGAAGCAGCGCAAAAGGCAGCAGAAAAGCAGTATAATGCAAAAATTAAAGAGCTTAAATCTCAGCAGGCAAGAGAAATAGCTGAGGTTAAACGCAAAGCAAAAGAAGAAATCAGACTTGCAAAGCAAAAAGCAAAAGCGGAAGTAAGACTTGCTAAGCAAAAGGCAAGAAAGAATATGTTCACAAAAGAAGAACTCATTGAAATGAACGACATCATCGACAGCAATTGATAAAGTTAATTCAGAGAGGCAGACTTATGAAAAATTCTACTGCGTCCAACAGAAAAACGGGCAGAATGATTGCTAAAAATTTAATAATTCTTATTGTGCTTGTTTTTGTTGCAATTCTTGCAATGTGGGCGTGGTTTATCAATAAATCTTCGGCTACAGCTGACGGAATAAATGTTACGTGTAAGGCTCCTGATGGTGTTGAAATTGCTATTGTTAAACATGGCGACCCGGCTCCCGGAGAAAATGATTACAAAACGAGCTTGCGTTTGAATTCCGAGAATTACGATTTTATTTCCGGCTTATATATGACTGAGGTCACAAGTGATGGTATTAACGGTAATTTTTTAAGACCGGCTCTCACTCAGTCCGGTAATAAAGCTCTCGTTAATACAGAAGACGACTGGGACGATGCCACTGAAAACAAAGACTTTTTAAGTTTTGATTTGTATTTCAGGTCTAAATCAAGTCAGAAAATTTGTATGAGTTCTGCTTCATCCATTAAGCCTGAAAGTAACAAGCTTGTATGGGAAGATGGCGAAAGTACTGCCGGATATAATCCGAGTAATTATGGTAATTTTTCTAGAGACTGTATTGTGGGTGCTGTTAGATTTTCTGTGGTAAGCACTACAAATACCAGACAGTTGTTGTGGATACCTGCACCGAATATTCAATTAAGCGAAAATGGCGATTCAGTTTTAACAACTCTTGATAGTGGTCCTACTTATTCACACACTTATTATAAAACTACTAAGGAAGAGGATACATTATATAGTCCTGCAGTTATTGCTAACAATAAAAGAGACTATACTCTTGGTGCAAGTGGTGAAGCTGTTAATATTCTTGAACTTACAGCTAAAGATACTACAGGCTTTTATGTAAATCATGTTACTTGCAACATGTGGATTGAAGGCGAGGACGATGAATCAAGACTTGCACTCGTTAACGGAAAATATAAGGTTGATCTTAAATTTATGATTATGGAATAGAAAGAAGATGAAACGTATGAAAATTAAAAATTCTGCACAAAATTTATTTAATAAATTTACAGGACGCAGGATAGTTAATACAAGAAAGCTTGCAGCTTCATATGTTTCATTGTTTCTTGTTTTAACAATTTTAGTTGGAACAACAATTTCCTGGTTTTCTTTTGTTAGTACAGCATCGGTTGAGTCCGACACTTTTACTCTTGAGGCTGCTTCGGGTTTGCGTGTAAATGACGGTGAGCCTTTTTCAAATCATATTACACTTGATAATATAACACTT
>JBJEOX010000337.1:0-7003 GCA_051880935.1 Ruminococcus sp. | reverse complement strand
TTTCGGGAGTGTAAGCGTCAAACACGCCTGCATTGTGAGTTTTTCTGTGAGTTGTGAAGAACTCTGTAACCTCGGGGTCAACCTCGTAGCCGTTATCTCTGCAAGCCTTTGTAGCCATTCTGATTCCGCCGTAGGGCTGGAGTGAACGCTTTAAGGGCTTGTCGGTCTGCAAGCCGACAATCTGCTCCTTGTCTTTATCTATATATGCCGCACCGTGCGAAAGAATTGTTGAAACAACCTTTGTATCCATATCAAGCACGCCGCCTGCTTCAATTTCCTGCTTTTTTAGCTCGCTTACCTGTTCCCAGAGGTCGAGTGTTGCCTGTGTGGGACCTTCAAGAAATTCACTGCCGCCGAAATACGGTGTGTAGTTTCTATGAATAAAATCTCTGACGTTGATTTCGTTTTCCCAAGCGCCGCCTTTAAAATCTCTCCATTCGTTTCTCATCGTAAAACCTCCGTTTGTAAAATATTGTATTTGGTTGGTAAAATTTACTAATAAAAAAAGCCGACTTTGTCCGAGCTTTCGCCCAGACGGTCGGCTTTGAATCGTTATACTTCACTGTGGTTAATTCCACTGTTCCGTCAGTCATATAACACCTTTAAAATAACATTTTTCCTGTCGGTTGTCAATACTTTTACGGCAAGAAAAAAACTTCTGCGTTTCGTAAAAAATTTACTCGCCAAAATACATTTTTTTAAGCAGTTTGATACCTGTCGGCGTTCTGAAGATTTTTTCCTCTGCTTTTTTAACGGCTTCAATGCTTGCTCCGTCCTCGAAAAGATTTACAAGAAAGTCAGCCTCAACAAGAATCTGATACGGCATTGAGTCAATCTGGCTGTAGGTATGGTGATGACCGACAAGGTAGCAGACCTTTTCAATAAAATCGCTGTCATAGCCGAGCTTTGAAAGCAGTTTTTCAGCTTCCGCAGGACCCTCAATTTCCTGATATTTGCCTGCGCTTGAATTGTATTTCAGCTCGCTTTGCTTTATGCCGATGTCGTGGACGATTGCAGAAACCTCAAGGAGAGTCTGAGTGTATGCGTCAAGGCTTTCACGCTCGCCGATTGTCTTTGCAAATGAAAAAACTTTTAAAAAATGGTTTATTCTTCGTAAATCCGTGCCATAATATTCTATCATAGCTTCAATTACTTTGCCTGTGGTTTTCATCATCTGTACCTCTATTAACTTATTGAAACAAAAGTCTGAACATATTAACTAATAAAAAGTGTAGGGAACAGTCTTGACTGTTCCGCTGATTTACAGCCTTCTTCTGACACTCTCGGAACGGTCAAGACCGTTCCCTGCAACAAAAATTATTATTCTTGGTGAATTTGGAATTTAACAGATACTGCTATTTCTTTTTCAGCGTTTTTATATATGCAAACGTCTTTTTTTCGCCCTCGTCACGGAGCATTACAAGCAGTTTTTCAAGCAGTGCTTCTGTGTTCGGGTGCATACGGTGCTTTCCCCTTATGCGCAGGAAGTATGTGAACGGGTCGCTGTCCTTGTAATTTTCGCCGTTGTAGATTTTGCTCGCCGCCACACGGTCACAGAACATTTCTATCACGTATCTGACGGGCATTTCCACGTTTTCAATCTGCTTTGTTTTGGGGTTGTAATCGTTCCAGTATTCGTAATGGTGGCGGTTTCTTCCCTTGTGGTGCATCCACGCAAGCGAACAGCCGTATATTTCACGCTCACGCTCGTTTGGGCTTCTGTCACCCTGAAAAAACCTTGCTCCGGGGATAAACTCGGTCGGGCTGTACTTTGACAAATCGTGCCTTAGTCCCTGCCGGAGTATTCCTGCTCTTGCGCAGTTTGCAATAACCTTGTGCCTGTGCCTTGTAATTGTTCTGAAATGCTTTATCGGATGTGCCATAAAAAATCACCATATACATATTACCACATTTTTAAATGGAATAAAATATGTCTTGCCTTATTTGCAAAAAAAAGTTATAATTAATGTAAAAAAGTTAAGAATTTGTAATATTTTGAAAGGTTATGTTATGAAAAAATACTTGTTTATTTCGCTTTTGTGTTTTATTCTGACGTTTACCTGTATGCTTTGTGCTTTCGGGGGCGTTGAACATAATAATAATAACGAAAATAAGCCTACGTTCAGCACAACCCCTACGGAAATAATTCCGATTGAAAGTCCGACGTATAAGATTGACTCAAAAGAACCTCTTACGCTCTCTGTCGGAGAGGCAAAGATTATTGCAATATCAAAGGACGAGGAAGAAAATCTGCTCAAATGGACAAGCAGTGATGTTAATATTGCAACAGTTGACTGCGGCGGCAGAGTTGACGCCAAAAAAGCGGGCAACGCAACCATAACTGCACTGTTTGACGACAATAAAAAGTACGAATGTAAAATTACGGTTGTTGAATCAGAAAAAGAGGACGTTGACAGATTTTCAACCTGCATTACGGCAAACGGTGATGTTCTCAATAAAAACCTTAACGATAACAGCGGCAGAAATCCGTATTCAATCTACGTCAACCGAAAGGAAAACTGCGTTACCGTTTACACCTACAACGAAAACGGCGAGTACACCGTTCCAATCAGGGCAATGGTCTGCTCCTGCGGCAAGAACAACGGCACCATTACGGGTACCTTCGGCATTTACTTCAAGCACGAATGGCACCCGCTGTTTGACAACGTATACGGTCAGTATGTCAGCGGAATTTCCGGTGATTATCTTTTCCACTCTGTGCCCTATTATTCCCCGTCGCCCGATGATCTGGAGGTTGAGGAATTCAACAAGCTCGGCACAAGTGCGTCGCTCGGCTGTGTAAGGCTTTCGGTTTCCGATACAAAGTGGATTTATGATAACTGTGCTTATGATACTTCGATTACAATTTACGACGATGATAATCCCGGTCCTCTCGGCAAGCCCGATACAATAAAAATTACCGATTTAAAGTGCGGCTGGGACCCGACAGACGATAATAAAAGCAACCCCTACTACAACAAAACTCCGCAGATTACAGGAGCAGAAAGCTGTATAATCAAAAAAGGCGGAGCTTTTTCGCCGATGGGCAACGTAAAAGCAGTTGACACCTGCTCAAACGACATTACCGACAAGGTTATGGTAACAGGCAACGTAGTCACTTCAAGAGTCGGCAAATACAAGGTGACGTATTCCGTTACCGACAGCCTGCACAGAAGCACCAGCGTTGATATTACGGTAACCATTACGGGAAATTAACAGAACAATAAAAAACGTAATGCCCGAGGGACAAACTCCTCGGGCATTTTTGTTATGTGATTTTATCTTAACCGTTTTTAACAGCACTGCTGTCAAACATTTTTACAAGCGTTGCGTTGTCGGCTTCGCCTGTTGCCTTTATTCCGTTTTTGGTCTGGAAGTTTTCAACAGCCTCTTTTGAAATATCTCCGTAATAGCCTGTGATATTTTCCTCGTCGTCAACATACCCGAGGTCATACAGACGCTGCTGCATAATCTTAACGTTTCCGTTTTCGTCCTCGTATTTCAGCGAGAGCTTATCAAGCTTGATTTTGTACTTGTCGGCAAGTGAAGTTGTTGCAGCTGTCGGTGTTGTTGCTGCGTTTGCAGGAGCGGTAGTTGCAGTCTGTTTATTTGCAGGAGTTATTGCCGCAGCAGTTGCCGTTGTTTTGGAAGCTTCATCCTTTGTAGCTGCACTCTTCTTAAGCGACGGGTACATAAACTCTACCATTTTCTGAAGAGTGTCAAGAGCACTCTTGCCCTGACGGTTCATATCGTCGGCTGTAACCATAAGCGCTTTGCCGCTTGTAACTGCTGTCAGCTTGCTGAGCACTGCGTCGGCTTTGATTGCATTAAGCGTTGCTTCATCTGCATAGAAAATGAAGTTGGGATTTGCAACCTTTAAGGTATTTACATCAACCTTGTTTTCATCAATGTTTACAGCCGCATTGACTGCACCCGTATATCCGAGGAGCATATCGCCGTATGTTCCGCTTGTCATAAGCTTTAAGTTGTCGTTTTCGTAATAAAGATAGCAGACGGTGTAGAGAATATCGGAATTAACCTGCGTTTTAACCGAGGCTTTTACCTGTTCCATATTGCTGATAAGGTCGTCATACGACGAAGCACCCTTGTTTGCGCCTGTTACCTTTCCGCCGAGGATTTTTCCGAGAGTAACGTAATTTGTTTCGAGCGATTTCGGGGTTTTAGCCTGCGCCATAGTGATAACCTGAATATTCTCTTTTTCAAGGCTTTCCTTAACGCTTTTGTCAAGGTTTTCGCTTGCAAAGACAATGTCGGTCTCGTAGGTTTTGATTTTATTCACATCGGGAGCGGTCTGTGAGCCTACGCTCGGCACAACGCTGAGCCAGTCCTGATTTACCTCGTCACTTCTGCCTACCATTTTAATGTCATAGCCTGTGTACGAAATAATGTCAGCGGTTGACGCATCAAGAACAACAATGTTCTTTGGCTCGCTTTCTATTGTAATGTTTGCTACCTCAACAGGGTAGTTGTCGTTTCCGCATCCTGTGAATGTAACAGCTACCGACAGTGCAAGAACAAATGCAAGCGCAATTGATACTATTCTTTTTCTCATACTATTCCTCCGAATATTTCATATATCAGCAAAACAGCGATTCAACGTACTGCTTTGCGCAACGTGGTGAACGTCCGCCCCTTGAAAGAGCAAATCTTTCCGCACCCTTTTCAAGCTCTTCGTCGCTCATATCAATGCCCTTCTGCCTTGCAAGAGCAATTACAATATCGACAAATTCCTTTTTGGTGGGGATTGAGTAACAAACTGCAAGACCGAAGCGGTCGGAAAGCGAAAGACTCTCCTGCATATTGTCACGTGTATTTACATCGTCGTCGGTTCTGTCGGAAAAGCTTTCCTTGACAAGATGACGGCGGTTTGAAGTCGCATAAATAAGTGCATTGTCGGGACGAACCGCAAGTCCGCCCTCTAAAACAGCCTTGAGCGTTGTGTAGCTCTGGTCCTGCTTCTGGAACGAAAGGTCGTCAATGAAGATGATAAATTTCATCGGCAAAGCGGCAATTTTATCAACGAGTATCGGGAAGTCGATAAGACGTTCCTTGGGAATTTCAACAATCCTCAGACCGTCCTTGCGAAACTCGTTTGCAATAGCCTTGACGGTTGAGCTTTTGCCTGTACCTTTGTCGCCGTAGAGCAGACAGTTGTTACAGCTTTTGCCCTCAATAAAGGACTTTGTGTTGTCCACAACCATATCCCTCTGAATTTCGTAGCCCGTAAAGGAGTCCATATCAATTCTGTCGGGGTGCAGAACAGGCCGGATATCACCGTCACGCCAGATAAACGCCTTGTATCTGGCAAAGATTCCGCATCCGTTTTCCTTGTAATACTGAGCGACATTTTTGAGCGAGCCGTCAAACATCTTAAAGCTCGGCGCGCACTCGCCTGCCTCCCAGCGTGGCAGAGAATCGGCAATTTCTTTGATTTCATCGTAGTATTTGTAGGCTCTGAGCACTTCATCCGACGTAAGCGAAGAAGCGGCAAGAATAGCCTCGCAGTCACGCTTTACAGCCTTTAGCACATTATCGGGCAGGATGTCGTATTTTCCTGCCGCCGCAGCCCTTGTAAAGCAGTTTTCATCAAACAGCGCAGCCTCGGTCATTGCATAGGCAAGTCTGCTGCTAAAACCTCTCTCGCTTATGAGAGAATAAAAGTCGCCGTAAGCGTTAAGAAATTCATCAGGCTCGCTGTCCAGAGAAATCAACAGCTTGTAATAAGCCTTGACAACACTTCTTTTCATAATTCCCCTGAAAACCGAAAGTGAGGAAAGAAGTAATTTAGTCCTGTTGACATTATTCATCAATTATCATCCCAATCAACCATTATTGTACGCTTTTTTTGCGTTCAAGTCAAGGTTTTGTCAACGACTTGATTTGAAATTACACAATTCGGTTCTGTGGAGTGCCGTTTAAAAATGCTCTTATATTATCGGCAACTATGTTCATAAGACGGACTCTTGTTTCAACGGGTGCCCACGCAATATGCGGAGTCATAATGCAGTTTTTTGCACCCATAAGAATACAGTCCTCCTCCATAGGCTCAACTCTGAGCGTGTCAATAGCCGCACCGCCGAGGTGTTCGCTCTGCAATGCATTATATAAATCCTGCTCGACCATAACTCCGCCTCTTGCGGTGTTCACAAACAACGCACCCTTTTTCATCTTTGCAAATGCGTTTTTATCAAACATATTCTCCGCCCCGCTGTTTAAGGGACAATGCACCGAAACGATGTCGCTTTGTTCAAGCAGAGTATCAAAGCTGACAAATTCCACCCCGTCAGCCTGCTTTTCCGAACGGTTAAATGCAATTACTCTCATTTCAAAGGCGTTTGCAATTTTTGCTACAGCTCTGCCGATATTGCCGAAGCCGACAATGCCGAGCGTTTTTCCTGCAAGCTCCGACAGCGGATAGACAAACGGAGAAAACGTCTTACTGCGTTTCCACAATCCGTCCTGAACGTATTTATTGTAGTTTGCCGTGTTGTTGAAATGCTCAAGAATAAGCGCAAAGGTGTGCTGTGCAACGGCATTTGTTGAGTAGGAACCTGCATTGCAGACTGCGATATTATGCTCTTTGCAGTAGTCAATGTCTATATTATTGTAACCTGTTGCAAAAAGCCCGATATACTTAAGATTCTTTGCAAGCCTGAGTGTGTTTTTATCAAGCAGGGTTTTGTTACAGACCACCATATCCGCATCGGCAATTTTTTCGGCTACCTCATCATAGCGCAGAAGCCCGAATTCTTCCACCTCGCCGAACTTCTTTAATATATCGGCGTTTACAAGATTGTCAAGCACCGTCTGTGCGTCTGTAAGTACGATTTTCATATGACCACTCCAATATATTTATTTTTTGATTATCCCGTTGTATAAGCTTTATTATCAGTCGTTATTTGTGAGATAAACCATAATTGGCAAATTAACAATTAACAATGTACAATTATGGTCGAGTGGATAAGTTGGAGTAATTTATAAG
>JBJEOX010000336.1:0-7004 GCA_051880935.1 Ruminococcus sp. | reverse complement strand
ATTAATATAAAAAGCTGATTTTATATTTCATACAATATGTGAATTTTAGTTTTATCAAAGTACTACGTTATTGGGGGATTAAATATGGATGGACTTATCAGAAATGCAGATACAATCAACAAGCTTTTGGCAAGATACGGCGTAAAGTTTGGCATATACAAAAACGGAGAGTTCAAGGAACAGCTTTTTCCTTTTGACCCGATTCCGAGAATTATTGACAATAAGGAGTTTTCATATCTCGAAAAGGGACTTATCCAGCGTGTAAATGCGCTAAATTGCTTTTTATCGGATATCTACGGACGAAAGCTTATAATCAAGGACGGTGTAATTCCCGAAGAATTTATCTATTCTGCAAAGGGTTTTCTTCCTCCGTGTGACGGAGTTGCCCCGCCCAAGAATATCTACAGCCACATTTCGGGCATTGACCTTGTTCAGTCAAAGGACGACAACTGGTACATACTTGAGGATAACCTGCGTGTGCCGTCTGGTGCGTCATATCCGATGATTGCAAGAGAGCTTCAGCGCAGAAGTGCTCCCGACACATTCCTTAACAACAGCGTAATTGATAACCGCAACTATGCCGATTTGCTTAAGGAGGTTATGGACTACGTAAATACGGGAGGAATCAACGTAATTCTTTCACCCGGCAGATACAATGCGGCATTTTTTGAGCATTCATACCTTGCAGAGCGCACAGGTGCAATTCTCACAACAGGCAGTGACATTGTCTGCGAAAACGACAATCTCTACTACATTGACTACAACGGCAGAAAGCAGAGAATCGGTGCGGTTTACAGAAGAATATCCGACGAATATCTCGACCCGATGACATTCTATGAGGACTCCGTAATCGGTATTCCGCATATTTTTGAAGCCTATAAAAAGGGTAATGTCGCACTATTGAATGCTCCCGGCAACGGTGTTGCCGACGATAAGGGAATCTATTATTTTGTTCCGAAGATGATTAAATACTATCTCGGCGAGGAGTCAATTCTCCTCAACGCACCGACCTATCTTCCGTACTACGAGCAGGATATGAAGTACGTGCTTTCAAACTTCGACAACCTTGTAATCAAGGACGTTGCCGAGGCAGGCGGATACGGCGTTGTGTTCGGAAATTCGCTCACAAAAGAAAAGAAGAGCGAGTTTATTGAATTGCTCAAAAAAGAGCCGAGAAGGTTTATTGCACAGGAGGTCATTGATTTCTATGACCTCGACATTCTCGACAACGGAGAGCGTGTTCCCCGAAAAGCAGATTTGCGTGCATTCGTGCTTTCAAACGGAGAAACAAAGGTATGGCCAAGCGGACTTACAAGATTTTCACGCAATCCCGATTCATTCATTGTAAATTCATCACAAGGCGGAGGTTTTAAAGATACATGGGTATTATCACGATAGAAAAAAGCGACCATTTATTCTGGCTCGGCAGATACACCGAGAGAGTTCACACAACCTTGAAAATGTACCTGAAAAGCAGTGACAGAATGATAGATTCCGACCCGAATTACTATGCTGCATACTGCAAAAAAATCGGAATCACAAACATCTACGGTTCAAGGGAGAATTTTGCAAAGACCTATCCCTTTGACGAGACAGATCCTAATTCAATCATCAGCAACCTCAACAGAGCGTATGACAACGCAATTGTAATGAGGGACTATATCGGTACAGAAACAATGGCTTACATTCAGCTTGCAATAGACGACATCAAGACAGCCGAAAGAGGAGATACTCCGCTTGCAGATCTGATGCTTGCAATCGACCATATTCTTGCGTTCTGGGGCTGCGTCAATGACCTTATTGACGACGAGCAGATTAGAAATATTATCAAGCTCGGCAAAGGTGTTGAAAGGATTGATTTATATTTAAGCCTTAACCGCAGCGCTTCTGACATACAGAAGGAATACCGCAGAATGAAGCAGTTTCTTGCAAAGTCGCTTATGAGGTATGACGAGAGTGTGTTGTACACAATGGATAATATGCTGTCTGAGTACGAGTTTGATTATATGAACGTACGGAATCTTTTGCGAAATCTTTTTACCGTATCACAATAGGAAAGAGGGATTTTTATTAAGAGTCTGAAATTTTGCTATAGATTAAAGGCTGACTACAGCGAGCCTGTCAGAAATCACAGCTTTACAGTTATGTTTCTGCCGGCTGACAGTGCAAGACAGCGGATAGATAATCTTCATACACAGGTTTCAAACTGTTCTAAATACTCAATGTCAACAGATAATTTCAATAATAAAAAGCTTTACGGGTCAATCTCAGAGCCACACAACAGCTTTGAGGTTATAATCAGCGGCACTGCAAAAACAGGACTTGACATTTACGAGGAATACACCTTAAATCCTGTTGAATACTCACTTTTAAAGGTGCAGACTCCGCTAACTGCACCCGGTGAAAAGCTTGATGAATACCATAAAAACCTTGAGCTTGACAAGCTTTCGGGAACATATGATAAGGCACTGCATATTATGCACACGCTTTATTACACATTCAGCTACATAAAGGGTGCTACCGACATTCACGAAAGTGCCGAAACAGCACTGTCAATCGGCAAGGGTGTTTGTCAGGATTACGCACATATTATGATTTCACTGCTGCGTATGGAAAAAATCCCTGCACGCTATGTTGTGGGAATGATGCTCGGCGAAGGAGCGTCACACGCATGGGTAGAGGCGCTCTGCAACGGCTACTGGTACGGCTTTGACCCGACCAACAACAAGCTCGTTAATGATGAATACATCAAGGTTTCCTGCGGCAGAGATTCAAACGACTGCTCTGTCATCCGAGGAAAGTTTTACGGAATTGTCAGTCAGTTGCAGACCGAATCTGTAACGGTTGAAGAAGTATAATACAGAAAAATAAAAGGATGGGTAAAATGATACAGACAATTGCATCAGTCGGCTTGCCGATTGACGAAACACTGATGATAAATAAGAACCGCCTGATTCCTCAGAGCGGTCTTAACGGAAATGAAAAGCGGATAAGCATAGTAACTGGAACTCACGGTGACGAGCTTGAAGGTCAGTATGTGTGCTTTGAGCTTCAGCGCAGAATCAAGGAGAATTATTCTGCCTTAAAGGGAATTGTTGACGTCTATCCTGCACTCAATCCCCTCGGAATTGACTCAATAACACGTGGTATACCTGCCTTTGACCTTGATATGAACAGAATCTTTCCCGGTTCCGAAAACGGCTCAATGCCGGAGTATATCGCCTCAAAAATCATCGGCGATTTAAGCGGAAGCGACGTTGTAATCGACATTCACGCAAGCAATATCTTCCTCAAGGAAATTCCGCAGGTACGCATAAACGAACTTTCACGTGATGTTCTTGTGCCTTACGCAAAGCTTATCAACGTTGATTATATCTGGATTCATTCCTCTGCAACAGTGCTTGAATCAACGCTTGCATATTCGCTTAACAGCATAGGAACACCGACTCTTGTTGTTGAAATGGGCGTAGGTATGCGCATAACCAAAAACTACGGCGACCAGCTTGTTGACGGGATTTTTGCACTTATGAAAGAGCTGGGAATCTGGATTGGAGAAACGGTTACTCCCAAAACTCCGATTATCTCCGAGGACGGCGAGGTTTCCTTTATAAACGCAGGAAGCTCGGGTGTTTTCCTGCCCTCTGTCGAGCACTGGAAGAATGTTAAAAAGGGCGATTGCATAGGAAAAATCCTCAATCCTCTTACAGGTGAAGTAAACGAAACAATATTTGCACAGAATGACGGAATCGTCTTTACTCTGCGTGAATATCCTATTGTTTCCGAAGGCTCGCTTATTGCGAGAATACTTGCTTAAGGGGGTGCGGAATATGGAAGAAAAATTATTATTTGAGCTTGACTCTGTTTACAGAGATGATATGCGCATAAAGGGCTTTTCATTCGGCAAAGGTGAAAAATCCGTCTGTATTGTCGGAGCAACACGAGGCAATGAGGTTCAGCAGGTTTACATCTGCTCTCAGCTCATTAAAATTTTCAGATATCTTGAAAAGCAGGGCAAAATCAAAGAAAATAAGTCAATAATGGTAGTGCCCACAGTGAACAGCTATTCTATGAATATTGCAAAGCGTTTCTGGTCAACCGACAATACCGATATCAACAGAATGTTTCCGGGTTATAATCTCGGTGAAACAACGCAGAGAATTGCCGCAGGAGTGTTTGAAAATGTAAACGACTACGAATACGGAATTCAGTTTACAAGCTTTTATATGCAGGGCAGCTTTATTCCGCACGTAAGAATGATGAAAACAGGCTTTGAAAACGTAGAGCTTGCAAAGGATTTCGGTTTGCCTTATGTGTTCAGGCGTGAAGCAAGACCGTACGATACAACAACGCTTAATTATAACTGGCAGTTGTGGGAAACAAAAGCATTCTCTGTATATACCAACGCAACCGACAGCATAGATGTTGCAAGTGCAAGAGAAGCAATTAATGCAGTGCTGAGCTTCCTTAACAAAAATGAAAATATAGAGTACAGCTGTCATCAGGGCTATGTTTCACAGTTTATCGAGGGGCATACCCTTGTCAACGTGAAGTCAAACGTTTCGGGAATATTCATCAGATATAAAGACGTAAATTCAAGAGTGAAAAAGGGCGATACCCTTGCGGAAATTATTGACCCGTACACGGGATTACCTGTAGATACAATTAAGTCACCCGTAAACGGAATAGTATTTTTCCACGCAGACCAACCCGTAATCTACTCACAGGCACCCTTGTACAGAATTATCCCGACAGATGATTTGTATTAATTATCCTTCTAAAAATAAATAGTATGCAAAAAACGGCGGATCAAAGTCTGCCGTTTTTTGTCAGTCAAAAATACTTTAAAATTTTGGTTCTATATGTTATAATACATTATATCAAAACAAATCGGAGTTATAATATGAAACAAAACCACAGCGTAAAAATCAGCTTTTTGTGTTTTCTATCGTTGTTGTTTTCTTTGCTTATTCTATGCTCGTGTTCTCACAGTGCGAGCTTAAACAGCGAAACACCGAGTGAGCCGCAAAAAGATATGCTCAATGTTCATTTCCTTGACATAGGGCAGGGTGATTCAATATTTATTGAGCTTCCCGATGAAAAAACAATGCTCATTGACGCAGGAGAAAATTATCACGGCGAGGGAATAAAAGATTACATAGGCGACTGCGGATATTCAAGAGTTGATTATCTCGTTGCCACTCACCCTCACGCAGACCATATCGGCTCAATGCCTTATATCGTCAGAAATATGGATATCGGCTCTGTCTATATGCCAAAGGCAGCGGCAAATACAAAGACCTATGAAAATCTGCTTGAATCAATCTCCGATAAGGGACTTAAGATTACCTCTGCTAAGGCAGGGCTTACAATTGCCGAAGAAAGCGACTACACAATCAATGTTGTTGCACCTGTTACAATTGATGAGGATAATCTTAACAACAGCTCGGCAGTTATAAAGCTGACCTATAAAGACAACACATTCCTTTTTACGGGAGATGCAGAGGAAAAGGAGCTTGAAACAATCAATGCCGACATCAGCGCAGACGTTTTAAAGGTCGGTCATCACGGAAGCGTAACCTCGACAACAGAAGAATTTCTTAACGCAGTAAACCCGACCTATGCGGTGATTTCGGCAGGAGAGGATAATTCATACGGTCATCCTCATAAAGAAACGCTTGATTTGCTTGAAGAGTTTAATTGCAAGATTTACAGAACAGACATTGATAAAACGGTATTGTTTTCCTCCGACGGAAAAACAATCTCCGTAAAAAGCGGCGAGATGTCTATTAAGAAAGCAGGGTAAAATATGAAAAAATTTACAGTAGACAGAATAGAAGAAGACAAAGTCGTTTTAGAATGTGAAAACGGTGACTTTGTTACACTTGAAGTAAAATCCCTCCCTAAGAACATAAAAGAGGGTGACGTTTTGTGTTTTGAAGAAAACAGCTATTTTCTCGACAAGGAAGAAACCGAAAAACGCAAGCAAAAAATTAAAAGCCTTATGGATTCACTTTTTGACTGAATTTATGATTATTGATATTAAGAGAGGAAAAGCGTAAATCATCAGGCATAAACGCTTTTCCTCTGTTTTATGAAATTACGGTTATAGCCATAATGCAAATTATTGATTTTCAAGTTATAAGTATATGCTTCAACAAATAAAAAAATTAAAAAATTACAAATTTTTTCAAAATAAGTATTGACAACTCAAAAATGCTATGTTATAATAGCACTCGTTGAGTTGAGAAATCAACTGACAACAGAATAAATGCGAGTGTGCTGGAATAGGCAGACAGGCACGTTTGAGGGGCGTGTGTTTTACGACGTACGGGTTCAAGTCCCGTCACTCGCACCATAAAAAGGACAGAAGCTTTTCTGTCCTTTTTTGTTCTTTAGTTCTTTATTATTGTTGTATCAGGTAAAACTTAAGTTTATTTTATGACAATAACGCAAACTTAATTTCAGTAAAGGAGGAATTATTGTGTTAGGAAATTTCACTTATTCAAATCCCACAAAGCTTTATTTCGGAGAGAACGCTCTCGATAATCTTAGTGCTGAGCTTAAAAACTACGGTAAAAACGTACTTTTCTGCTACGGCGGAGGTTCAATCAAGAAAAACGGAATCTATGATAAGGTTGTAAAAATTTTAAATGAGTGCGGAAAAGTGATTATTGAGGACGGCGGAGTTATGCCGAATCCGACCTCTGAAAAGCTTTTAGACGGCTGTAAAAAGGCAAGAGAGGGCAAAGCAGATTTCATTCTTGCCGTAGGCGGCGGAAGCGTATGCGATTACGCAAAGGCTGTTTCTGTTTCGGTTCACTGCAATGAGGACCCTTGGGACAAATACTATCTTAGAATGGAAGACGTTGATAACGAAATTATCCCTGTGGGCTGTGTTCTCACAATGGTAGGAACGGGCAGTGAAATGAACGGCGGCTCGGTTATCACAGATCACGAGCAGAAGCTTAAAATCGGTCACGTGTTCGGCGACAATGTTTTCCCTA
>JBJEOX010000335.1:0-7005 GCA_051880935.1 Ruminococcus sp. | reverse complement strand
GACGTTCTCCCCTCGCTTTCACGTCTTAAGGACAAGGGTATCGGTCCCGAGCGTACAAGAAAAGATCATGCGGCTACTATGAACCAGCTCTTTGCCGCTTACGCAAGAGGTAAGGACGCAAGAGAGCTTATGGTAATTCTCGGTGAAGCGGCACTTACCGATATGGATAAGAAGTACGCTGAATTTGCCGAGGCGTTTGAAAAGGAATACGTTTCGCAGGGATATGACAACAACCGTTCAATTGAGGAAACTCTTGACATCGGCTGGAAGCTGTTGCAGATTCTCCCGAGAAGTGAGCTGAAACGTATCAAGGACGATATGCTCGACGAGTTCTACGGCAAACAATAACTGCATTGAGGGTGCTGATTTATGGCAATAATGAATGTAAATCCCACACGAATGCAGTTGACAAAGCTGAAAAAACAGCTTACAACCGCCGTTCGTGGGCATAAGATGTTAAAGGATAAGCGTGACGAGCTTATGCGCCAGTTTCTTGACCTTGTAAGAGAAAACCGTGAACTGCGTGAAAAGATTGAAAAGGAGCTTTCAGAATGTAACGCTCACTTTGTCAACGCAAGCGCAGTTATGTCTAAGCAGGCTCTTGACGCTTCGCTGATGTCACCGAAACAGCAGGTGACGATTGAAGTTGATTCGCACAACATTATGAGCGTTGAAACGCCTGTTTTCACAGCAGGAACAAGGACAAACGACAAGGGTGATATTTTCCCCTACGGCTTTGCGTTTACGTCTTTTGAGCTTGACGATGCGGTAATGTCGCTCGAAAAGCTGCTGCCCGACCTTATCAGGCTTGCTCAGATTGAAAAGAGCTGCGAAATGATGTCGGCAGAGATTGAAAAAACACGCAGACGTGTAAACTCGCTTGAGCACGTAATGATTCCACGCTATCAGGAAACAATCAAATATATTTCAATGAAGCTTGAGGAAAATGACCGAAGCAGCCGCACAAGGCTGATGAAGGTCAAGGATATGTTGCTTGATAAGGCGCATAACTATTCCGCACATTGAGTTTAAATTAAAATGGGAAATATGCAAACTCACTGCATATTTCCCTTTTATTTTACTTAATACTAATACCTAATAAAAAGCAGACAATCTTTGCGGTCTAATTTCCATTAGGAATTAGTATAACTAATTGAAATACAAGATAAACTTGTGTTATAATTATTACGCTGTCGACTCTTTCCGGCAGGAAGGAGGTGAGCTTCTTGGAATTATTCATCTCTTTTTTTCTATCCGTCGGAGCAAGTATAGTTGCCTACTATATTTGCAAGTGGTTGGACAGATAGTTTTTGACAGCACAACCTAAAGAAATCCCCACCGCTGGAACCGGTGGGGATTTCGCTTTGTCCTCTTGGATATTCATCTCTTTTACCTACACATATTATATCATATGCTTTCGGCTATTTCAAGTGTATGCAGAAATTTATTTTTTATACTGCATTTTGCCTGAAAATATAATATCACATTCAATTAATTATTTCAAGCATCGAGCATTTTACTTTGTTTCAAAGGTGAATTTGCCGTCGCTGTAGGAGCAGACAACATCTGAATTTTCCTTGATACTGCCTTCAAGCATTTTCTCGGAAAGTGCGTCCTCAATTTCGCTCTGAATTGCTCTGCGAAGCGGTCTTGCGCCATAGTTCTCATCAAATCCCTTGTCGGCAATTGCTGTAACAGCTTCGTCGGTAAAGGTGATTCTGATGTCGAGCTTTTCAAGTCGCTTTGCAAGGGTATCGAGCATTTTTGTTGCAATCTGCTTGATTTCGTCCTGCGTAAGCTTGTTGAACACGATAATATCGTCGACACGGTTGAGGAACTCGGGGCGGAAAACGTTCCGCAGTTCGCCCATTACAAGCTCCTTGATGTCCTTGCTGTCCTGCTCTTTCTCGTTTTCGTCGGATGTAAATCCGAGAGCCTTCTGCTTTTCGGTAATCATTCTTGCACCGACGTTAGAGGTCATAATAATTACGGTGTTCTTGAAGTCAACCGTTCTGCCCTGCGAGTCGGTAAGTCTGCCGTCCTCAAGAATCTGGAGCAGCATATTGAACACATCGGGGTGAGCCTTTTCAATCTCGTCAAAGAGCACTACCGAATACGGCTTTCTTCTTACCTTTTCGGTGAGCTGACCGCCCTCCTCAAAGCCTACATATCCGGGCGGTGAGCCGATGAGCTTTGACACCGTGTGCTTCTCCATATATTCACTCATATCAAGTCTGAGCATTGCGTTTTCGTCACCGAACATTGCCTGTGCAAGCGCCTTGCAAAGCTCGGTTTTACCTACGCCTGTCGGACCGAGGAAGATAAACGAACCTACGGGACGTTTCGGGTCCTTAAGTCCTACTCTGCCTCGCCTGATAGCCTTTGAAATTGCCGAAACAGCCTCGTCCTGACCGATTACACGCTCGTGGAGAACCTTCTCCATATTGAGCAGACGTTCGCTCTCTTCTTTTGTGAGCTGAACAACGGGGATTCCTGTCCAGTCGGAAACGATTTTTGCAATATCCTCGGCGGTTACCTCGCCGCTGCTGTTTTTCTGTCTTTCCTGCCATTCCTTTTTAGCATTGTCAAGTTGAGTCTGTACCTCTTTCTGCTCGTCACGCAGCTTTGCGGCACGCTCAAAATCCTGCTCGTTTACGGCACTTGCTTTTTCCTTTTCAAAGTCGGCAATTCTGTCCTCAAGCGACTTTACGTCGGGCGGTGAGGTCAGTGTTGCAAGTCTTACCTTTGACGCACCCTCGTCAATAAGGTCGATTGCCTTGTCGGGGAGGTATCTGTCAGCAATATAGCGTGAAGAAAGCGTTACTGCGGCGTTGATTGCCTCATCGGTAATCTTTACCTTGTGGTGCGCTTCGTAGCTGTCACGCAAGCCTTTGAGAATTTCAATAGCCTGCTCGGGAGTAGGCTCGCCAACCTTTACAGGCTGGAAACGTCTTTCAAGAGCGGCGTCCTTTTCAATATACTTTCTGTACTCGTTAAGTGTTGTTGCGCCGATTACCTGAAAATCGCCCCTTGCAAGCGACGGTTTAAGAATATTAGCCGCATCTGCACTGCCCTCAGCCGCACCTGCGCCGACAATTGTATGGAGCTCATCTATGAAAAGAATAGTGTCCTTTGACTTTTTAACCTCGTCAATTGCCGCCTTGATTCTCTCCTCAAAGTCACCTCTGTACTTTGCGCCTGCTATCATTCCGGTAAGGTCCAGGCTGACAACCTTTTTATCCTTTAGGATTTCCGGAACGTTTCCATTTGCAATTTCAAGTGCAAGTCCCTCGGCTACAGCCGTTTTACCTACGCCCGGTTCACCGATAAGAACGGGATTGTTCTTAGTACGGCGTGAGAGAATCTGAATGACACGCTCAATTTCCTTTTCTCGTCCGATTACAGGGTCAATCTCGCCGTTTTTAGCGGCTTTGGTCAAATCTCTGCCGAACTTTTCAAGAGCCGAGCCACCCTGTCCTTTGCCGTTCGGTCCGGAAAATCCGCCGTTTTCTTCGGCAAAGCCGCCCTCCTGACCTCCGTTTTGAAGTCCGCCTGCGACTGCCTGAGCAATTGCATTTTCACTTACGCCAAGCTCGTGCAGAAAAGATACTGCGTAGCTGTCACTTTCGGAAATTACTGCAAGGAGAAGGTGCTCCGTACCAACGTAATTGTTGCCCATTCTTGCGGAAGCAAGCATTGCGGCTTTGAGCACACGCTTTGTTCTCGGAGTAAAGTCATCGGGTGTAAGCGTTGTTTTCATTCCTGCTCCGTCCGTTGTGCTGATTTTATCTCTGAGGGCGTCGCCTGTTACTCCGCACTGTTCAAGAGCCGCTGCGGCTACACCCGTACCCTCGCTTAAAAGTCCGAGAAGTATGTGCTCTGTGCCGACGTAAGTGTGACCCATATCCTGTGCAGATTCAATTGCGAGGTTAAGTGCGCTGTTTGCTTTTTGTGTAAATCCTCTGAATTCATACATAGTCATAACCCTCTTTCGTTTATACATTATGTTCTTATTATGCCATTAAAGCTCTGCTCTTATGAGCTTTGCCCTTTCAATATCTCTGTCGTGTGCCGACAGATTTTTATTAAGCGATACAGTCAACGTTGCAGGCTCAACTGCAAGCATTAACTTGTCTATTGTTTCGGTTGATACGTCGGTAATCTGCTTTGACACTATGCCGAGTCGGACATTTGACAAAAGCTTTAAAGCCTCGTCGTGCGAAATTACAAGTGCCGAACGCAGAATACCTAAGCTTCTGCTGATTGCGTCCTGAATGTCAATGCTTGAGCAAAGTCTTTCTCTTGCCTGATTTTCCTGTGCAATAAGCTGTTCTGTTATATTTTTCAGGTTCTCAATTGCCGCCTTTTCGGAAATACCGAGCGTTACCTGATTTGAAAGCTGATACAAGGCACCCTTTGGCTCTGTACCCTCGCCGTGTGCTCCTCTTATGGTAAGTCCGAGCTTTGAAAGATTGCCTGCAATACGGTTGATTGCCCTGCTCTTTTCCAGTGCGGGAAGGTGGAGCATTACCGAGGCTCTCATACCCGTACCGAGGTTTGTGGGGCACTGTGTGAGGTAGCCAAGCTTTTCATCAAAAGCAAAGCCGAGATTTTCGTCAAGCAATGTGTCGAGCTTATCGGCGGTGTCGTATGCCTGTTCAAGCGACAAGCCTTTTGTGATTACCTGAAGTCTGATGTGGTCCTCCTCGTTAATCATAATGCTGAAACACTCGTCCTTGCTGATTAAAAGTGCACGTCCGTCTGTTTCGCTGATAAATTCGGGGCTCACAAGCCTTTTTTCAACAAGCGATACGCTTTGCAAAGAAGTCAGCTCGCTCATTCTGATGAACGAAAAATCAGAAGCTACAGGACTGTTGCTTTTCTTTACAGCATCCCTGACCTTTTCGATTACCTTTTCCCTGCCCTGAGAATTTAATTTGCATGGGAACGGATAATCTTTCAGGTTACGTGCAAGCCTTATTCTGGTTGAAATTACAACGTCATTGCTCATTTTTTATGCCTCCAATTCCTTGATTTTATCTCTTAGCTCTGCGGCGTGTTCAAAGTTTTGTTCCTCAATTGCCTTGTCAAGCTCCGCCTTTAATCTCTTGATTTTATCTTCTTTTGTTTCTTCCGCAGGCTTTGACTGCTTTGCCTTTTCGGCAAGTCTGCTGTTTTTGCCGCAGTGAGTGGTGTTGCCGTGAATTCTTCTGATTGACGGGAACAGCTCGTCGGCAAAAACGCTGTAGCAGTTTGCACAGCCTACGTGACCTGACTTTGCGATATCCGAATAGGTACTGCCGCAGAATTCACAGCGTGTTGCCTGCGTTCTTGCAGGAAGTACGTTTCCAAAGAAACTGCCGAGGAAGTTTGAAAATTCATCCTCCATATCTCCGAAAACATTTGTGTATCCCATTTTCTTTGCACATTCACTGCAAAGGTCGTATTCCTTAAATTCTCCGTTGATGATTGTTTTTACATGTGTGTTAGCATTGTTTGCTCCGCATTTCTGACATTTCATAAATAAAACCTCCTAGTAAATTATTCAATGGTCAGAAGCATATTTTTGAATAAGTCTGCTCTTACCGTATCTCGTTTGTCCTGTTCAACCTGCGAAAGCGTTCTGTCCGAAAGTGCCGCCGCAATTAGTTTTGCCGACTGCAACTGGAGCATATTGCGCTGGAGCATATTGTTGAGCATTGCCTCTGCTGTAGCCTTGTCAAGCGTTGAGCCTACAGAGTTTATTATATGCATCATTGCCGTGCCTCTATCCATTTTCACACGGCTGATGCGTATGTAGCCTCCGCCGCCTCGACGGCTTTCTACGATATATCCCTGTTCGGGAGTGAATCGGGAAGTGATGACGTAGTTTATCTGGCTCGGCACACAGCCGAGGTTTCCTGCAAGCTCGTTTCGCTGGATTTCGGCACTGCCGTTCTGTTCGTCGAGCATTTGTGTAATATATTGAGCTACCAGATCGCTCATTCTCATATAATCGCCTCATTTCAGTTTCAGCAATACCGCACAGCATTGTGTGCGGCGTTGCCTTTATATAATAGGTCATTGTCAGGGCTTGGTGTTATTACATTTATAGGGAGTTGATTACATTTCAGCCACTCTTGTTTGTCCTTTCCTGACCTTTGACTCTATTATAGTTGCAAGGTCAGATAAAATCAAAGTCAATTAAAGTCAAATAATTATATTCTTTCTTTATTATTCTCTTGTTTTCTTAAATATACTCTCTTTTACTCAATTTTAAAATATTTTTGACTTTCTTTGACCTTTTGGTTTTTCGAAATTAAAGTCAAAAAGGTTGTGCCTGTTCACCTGTTTATGATATACTTAATAAGTAAATTACTTGCGGAGGTTAAAATGAAACATTATATGAATCTGAATCCTGAGCCGTTTGAAATGATGCGTTCGGGTAAGAAAACGATTGAGTTAAGGCTGAATGATGAAAAAAGACAAGCAATCAGCATTGGCGATACGATAGTTTTTACGAATACAGAGGACAGCGGAATGCAGATTTCTGCTACAGTGAAAGCATTACATAAATTCAGAAATTTTGCTGAACTGTACGATAATCTTCCTCTTCTGCAATGCGGCTATACCGAGGATGACATTGACAGCGCAAAGCCCGAGGATATGAACGTTTATTATTCAAAAGAGCTTGAAGATAAATACGGTGTGTTAGGAATTAAGCTGGCTGTCGATTTTTCAATTGATAATTGCAAGAATGATGACGAGGAATATATCTGCGACAGACTTGTAGAGTATAATTTATCACAGGTGCCTGCAACTCAGAAAATTCATTTTGAAAACATAAATAAAAAATTCCTGAACGCAAACGACGAAATAATTGCCGGTTGCGTTGCAAGAATGTACTGTTGGAATGTGCTTTATATTGATATTTTGTGGGTGGACGAAAACAACAGGCATCAGGGTTTAGCTCCTGACCCGCATAGGTCTGGACCACAACAGTACCGGCGTAGGTGTTCCCGCTGC
>JBJEOX010000334.1:0-7030 GCA_051880935.1 Ruminococcus sp. | reverse complement strand
TCCTTTTTGCTTATATCGCAGATTTTCTTTATTTCACGCCATGTGAGTGAAGGTCTTGTGCTGTAGCCTCTTGAACGCTGTATGTACACCATTTTTGGCTTTTCGTCAGCAATTGCTTCTCTTATTGCTTCATAATCAAGAGTACCGTCAGCTTTTAAACCGGTCATTTTAAACTCTATATTAAAATCCTTCAGTGAGCCGGGATAATCGCCCTCAATTCCGATTGCAGAGCGAATTGTATCGTACGGCATACCGGTAACGGAAAGCATTGTATCACCCGGACGAAGCATTCCGAAAAGTGCGACGGTGAGTGCGTGAGTACCGCTTACAAAGTTGTGTCTTACAAGTGCATCCTCTGCATCAAAAACAAAGGCATACACCTTGTCAAGCGCATCTCTGCCGAAATCATCGTAGCCGTAGCCCGTCGAACCGCTGAAATAGCTTTCACGAACAGAAGCGTTCTGAAAAGCCTTTATCATTTTCTGCTGATTGTATTCCTGAATATCATCAATTTCAGCAAGCTTATCCTTGCAAAGCTCCATTGCCTTTTGTGATGCAAGGACTATTCTTTCATCTATATCAAAAAAACTCAAAAAATCACCTTTCAAAAAAATATTCTCTCCATTTGTCTGTTTCAACAAATCCGAGATTGTTGTAAAACGATACGTTTGCGTTCTTTGCCCTGTGCAGAAAAACAGCCTTGTTCTCCTCAATCAAACGATTTGATATGTACTTTACAATGCTTGAGCCGTAACCGTGCTTTCTGTACTCAGGGTCGCAGGAAACTGCTCCGAGTACTGCACCGTTTTCACTTTCCGCAACTGTCATTGCAACGGCTACAAGCGTATTATCCTCGCATATACCGTACATTCTCATCGCATTGTGGCGCAGTTTGTGGTTTACGTCAACGTAAAAATCTTCGAAAACAGGCGGTCTGAAATTCTCGTCAGCACACCTTACAATCAAATCATATACATCCTTAATTTCAGGCACAATGACATTTAAATTTTCGTCCATAATTTCAAACGGTTTATTTCTGACAAGTATTGCACCCGTTACGCACTTACTGCCGAATAATTCAAGCTTGTACCTGCCGTTGCAAAGCACGCTTGAAGCGCCTGCTACACGCATAAATGAGGAAAGCTCTTCCATGTCACAATCATCGGTGATAAAGAGGATAAAGTTTGTTCCGCTGCGAGCAACGGCACCTGTACATCTTACGCTTTTTTCGTCTGCTGTCATCCAGTAGTCAACAAATGCAAGCTCAGGAGAATAGCTGTTGTAGAGTGAAATAATCCTACATGCAAACGGATCGTTCTTTGATATTTTCTGAATAGAAGTAATAAAATCATTCGTTTCATTTGCAGAAAGTATCATCTGTCAATCCCCTTACTACTTAGTTTTCCGCCTGCAATATTTTCGGCAAGCGTTGAAACAAGCTTTATCATATTTTCGCAGTCCTGCTTATTTACAACGCAGTTCGGCGAATGAAGATATCTGCAAGGCAGAGAAACTGCAAGCGTTCTTACTCCGCTTTTGCTTGAATGAATAACACCTGCGTCGTTGCCGCCTGCAACGGCACGTTTATACTGAGCCTTGATATCAGATTTTTCGGCACAGTCAAAGGCAAGCGCAACCATTTCTTTGTCATATATTGTGCGCCTGTCCATAACGGAAATTACAGCACCGTCCGATAAATTGCATACCTGTTTATTTGCATCAATTTCAGGCACGTCTGCGGCTGTTGTGGTTTCTATTACAAGCGCAAATTCAGGGTCAACAGTAAATGCGGCTACCTTTGCGCCCCTTAAACCGACTTCTTCCTGAACAACAAAGATAAAATCCATATCATATTCAAGCTCGCTTCTGATAAGCTCAATAAGTACAAGACAACCGAATCTGTCGTCAAGTGCTTTTGAAGTAATTGCGTCTGACGTAGCGTTAAAATCGGAAACAAAATTAATACTGTCACCGTATTTTATATAATTTAAGGCATTTTCTTTGCTGTCGGCTCCGATGTCGATGTACATTTCAGACAGTTCGGGAATCCTGCCGGTTTCTTCACCTTTGCAGAGATGAATCGGCTTTACACCGATTACACCGTTGATTTTATTTTTACCGACTGTTACGCTTTTGCCGAGTAACACTCGCCTGTCTATTCCGCCGACTTCATCAAATTTCAGATAGCCGTCTGAGGTAATATCCGTAACCATCAAGCCGACTTCGTCCATATGGGCAGAAAGCATAAGCTTGGACTTTGCACTGTTTTTGCCTTTTTTATGAACAATCAGGTTTCCGAGATTGTCGACGGTAATGCTGTCGGCATAAGGCTTTATTTCTTCAATAATCAGCTCTCTTACTTCTCCCTCATCGCCCGAAATTCCGTCGCATTTGCAGAGTCTTTCAAGCAATTTTATATCAAGCATTAAAAGCACCTCCGCATTTTATATATTCAAAAATCAGCTTAGCTGTGTTTTCTACGTCATCAAGCGAAATAACCTCATTAGGCGTGTGCATATACCTCTGAGGAATCGAAACAACCGAGGTTTTTACACCGCCTTTTGTTACTGAAATATTATCGGCATTTGTACCCGTAGCGCCCGAAATCGGTTCAAGCTGATAAGGAATTTTTGAGTTTTCTGCAACCTCAATCAGCTTGTCCGACATTTCCCTGTTAAGAATAGGTGAAATGCAAATCATCGGACCTTTGGAAAGCTCAATTTTTGAATATTGCCCGGTCACATCAGGCTGAGAAGCAAAGCTTACATCTACGGCTATTGCTTCATCTGCATTGAGCGAAAAAGCTCCTGTCTTTGCACCTGTGCCGAAGGTTTCCTCCTGAACGCTGAGCATAATTACAACTTTGTATTCAATGCTCTGTTCGCCGCTTAGTAGCTCTGCACATCTGATTAATGATGCCACACTGCAACGATTATCAAGTGCAGGCGCACATATTTTATTATTAAGAAGCATTTTAAGCTCTGTATTAAAGGTGAGTACATAACCGATTTTTACGTGCTTTTTAATTTCCGCTTCGCTCATTCCGAAATCCACATAGGTTTTATCAATTGAAACAGCTGTATCCTCCTTGCCGTCAGAAAGGTGCGGCGGCATACAGCATACTGTGCCAATTAACTCAGGATTGCTCTGCAAAACAAGACTGCTGTCCTGTAAGGTTCGTATATCAATTCCTCCGCACTTATCAACCTTAACAAAGCCGTTATTATCAATTCCGGTTACAATTAAGCCGATTCTGTCAATATGAGCATCAAGCAGAATTGTTTTTTCTGCGTTGAAGTTTCCGAGCACTGCAAAAAGATTTCCGTTACTGTCAATACTTACTTCTACGAATTTTTCGAGATACTTTTTTGCCGCATTAACAGCCGGCTCTTCACTTCCTGACACACCCGAAGCACTGCAAAGATTAAAAATAATTTCTCTTAAATCCATATCTAATATCACTTCAAACTGTTTACAATTGATTTGAAGTGATTACCTCTTTCCTCAAAATTCCTGTAAAGCCCGAAGCTTGCGCTTGCAGGTGAAAGCGAAACAATATCGCCGCTTTCGGCTCTTGCAGCAGCTTCCTTTACGGCTTCTTCCATATTATTAACATTTACAATCTCAATTTTGCTTTCGTCGTAATTATCGGCAGACTTTACTGCGACTTCAATCTTAGGCGCAGTATCACCAAGCAAAATTAAAAGCTTTACCTTATCGTTAATAACGGGACCGAGCGGCTCATACGGGATATGCTTATCATATCCGCCTGCAATTATGATTATCTTATCATCATAGAGCGAAAGTGTACCGAGGGCTGTTCTTGTGGGACTGGAAGCGATTGAGTCATTATAATACTTTACGCCATTGAATTCTCTTACAAACTCTGCTCTGTGCTCAACACCGCCGAAGGTCTTAGCAAGTGCCACAATTGTATCTACGTCAACTATTCCCCACACTGCCGAGATTGCGGCGAGGTAGTTTTCAACATTGTGCATACCCGGAATCTTTATGTCCCTGTAATCCATAATTTCTGTAATCTTGCCGTAGTCGCTGTAGCAAATTGTAGTACCGTCAAGGTAAGCACCATTATAGAGCTTTTCTTTAACGCTGAACTTTGCAAGCTGACCTCTGACAGCATTTGAAAATCCGTTTGTGATTTCATTGTCAAGGTTAAGGACAGCCTTTGAAAAAGCATTCTGATGAAGAATGAGATTCTTTTTTGAATCAATATACTCCTGCATATCCTTATGTATGTCAAGGTGATTAGGAGCAAGATTTGTTACAACAGCAACGTCAGGACTTTTTCTCATTGAAATAAGCTGAAAGCTTGAAAGCTCAACAACTGCGTAATCGTCATTGCTGATTGATTCAATCTCGGGAAGCAAAGGCTTTCCTATATTTCCTCCGAGGTGAACGTTTTTTCCGCTTGCTTTTAAAAATTCTGAAATAATTGTTGTAGTTGTTGTCTTGCCGTCGGAGCCTGTTACAGCAATTGTCTTGCAAGGGCACAAGTCGAAAAACACTTCCATTTCGGAAGTGAGCACAACACCCTTATTTCTTAAAGCCACAAGCTCATCTTTATAAAACGGAGTTCCCGGACTTCTGAATACAATGTCAGCGTCGATGTCTGACAGGTAATTATCACCGAGTATAAGCTCTGCTCCGTACTCCTTAGCTTTTATACCGTTTTCACCGAGTGAATCAAAATCCTTTTTGTCGCAGGCTATTACCTTTGCACCCTTGTCGGCAAAAAGCTTAATAAGCGGCAGGTTGCTTGTGCCTATTCCGATAAAGGCAACCTTTTTGCCGTACATATCTTTGAAAAAATCTTCTGTAATCGTGTTCATCGTATACCCCTTTCACGAGCATCTATCTTATTAATTATACAGATTTATGTAAAAAATTTCAACTGTTCGAGGATATTATTGCAATAATATTTGCATAATGTTAAAATATAGATGGTGATTGTATGCTCAACGACTTTATTATTGTTGATAAAAATGAAAAAGCTCCGCTTTACAGGCAGATTTATCTGTCGGTAAGGCGTTCTATAGAAAACGGAAGTCTTAAAAAAGGCACCAAAATGCCCTCAATCAGACGGCTGAGTGAAGATTTATCGGTTTCAAAAACTACTGTTACAGGCGCATATGAACAGCTTTGCGTTGAGGGATATATTAAAAACGTTCCGCAAAGCGGCTATTATGTAGAGGCAGAGTTTAACAGCCGCCCAAAGTCTTTTGAATCGGAAAATTCGGATAAAGGCGAGCAAAACAGGTTCTTTGAATATGACTTCAGCGGTAAAAGTATTGACGATAAGATTATTAATATTTCTGAATGGAAAAAGTGCGTTAAGGAAGTGCTGAATCAGAACTATCTGCTGACCTCTTACGGCGATGAGCAGGGTGAAAGAGCACTAAGACGAGCACTTCAGAAATACAGTCTGGGTACGAGAAGCGTTAACACAGTAACTGAAAATATAATTGTCGGGGCAGGTACTCAGCCGTTGCTTTATTTATTATGCACTATTCTCGGCAGAAATAAAAAAATTGCTATGGCTGATTCAAGCTATATTCAGTCCGAGCTTGTTTTCAAAAGCTTTGGATATGGTATTGAATATTTTGAAAATGACAAGTTTGGTGTTACTGTTGATTCTCTTGACAGGATAAAGCCCGATTTAATTCTGATTAATCCGAATTTTACAAGTGACAGCGGAACAAATATGCCCGTTAACAGGCGGCTTGAAATAATTGAATGGGCTAAAAATAACAAAGCGCTGATTATTGAAGACGACTACAACGGTGAGCTGAGATACATTACTCACCCAATGCCCTGCGTTCAAAACTATGATGCTGAAAACACCGTTTATCTCGGCTCGTTTTCAAAGGTACTGCTTCCGTCTGTAAGAATCAGCTATATGGTACTGCCCGACAGGTATATGAGTGCTTACAACAAAATTAAACACATTACAAATCAGACAGCTTCAAAAGCTGAACAGCTTGCTCTTGCAAAGTATATAGAAAGCGGAAAAATTGACGCACATCTGCGAAAAGCAAGGCGAATTTACCTTGAAAAAAGTAAGGTTATTCTTGACAGCATTAAAAAGCAGTTTGGGAGCTCGGCTAAAATTGTATTTAATGAAACCTCACTCTACATTTCAATTTTTGTTTCGGAAAATGTAAACAGAAACGTAGTTGATGAAAGGCTAAAAAAACTCTCTGTCGGTATTATGCCCTATAAAACAGAGAATAACGAATTCGGCTTGAGCTTCTCGGGAATACCGCAGGAGAAAATCACAAAGGGAATAGAAATACTTGCTGAAACAGTTTTAGAATTTACTGAAAAATAAAGCAAAAGCTTTCGGAACGAAAATCCGAAAGCTTTGTTTTATTTATTAAGTTGTTTCTTATGTTGAAGGTGTATTCCTATGTGACCGATTCCCAATATGAATACTGAGATAATCATCCATATGTTTTTACCGTAGATTCCGAGAATTAGAAATGAAATCACCGGTAATGTTGCACCTGCAACAGGAACACCGAGTAAGCTTGAATAAAAATCTTCAAGTTTCTTCTGACTTCTGAAATATCTAATCCAATAGATTTCATAAAGCAACATAAAGATTGCTGAAGCAAGCAACCATAATAACCAAAAGGAATTAAATCGTAAGTTAAAATCAGAAAAAATCACTGCTGTACAAGAAACAGCAACTTCACCTATTCTCTCAAAAACTAACAGTATGCGATTTTCACCGTCCGGATTATAGCCTACAGGTTGGTGCTTTGACCAGACAATATTTGGAACAAACAGAAGCACAAGATAAATTGCACCGATATATGAAAACCCAAAATGACCTAACATTTTATTACTCCCACTCCACTGTTCCGGGGGGTTTGGAGGTGATGTCGTAAACTACTCGGTTTACGTGCTCGACTTCGTTGATGATTCTGTTTGATACTCTGCCGAGGATTTCGTAGGGGATTTTTGCCCAGTCGGCTGTCATAAAGTCGTCTGTTGTAACGGCTCTGAT
>JBJEOX010000333.1:0-7091 GCA_051880935.1 Ruminococcus sp. | reverse complement strand
CAGAAATTGACTACTATGTAACACGCCCCGGTGATTCGTTGTGGACAATTGCGCAGAAAAATAACACCACCGTTCAGAGATTAACAGATTTGAACAGGCTGAACAATCCAAACGTGATTTATCCCGGTCAGCTGATAAAAGTGAGATAAAATATATGGTTAAAAATTCGGGCGGCTGAAATTAACAGCCGCCCCAAATTTTATCTTTCTCATAACAATACAGTCAAATCAATTTTTTCCGAACGCTTAACTCCTTTTCTGCACACAACAAGCAATATTGCCGCAAAGAACAGGAAAATCAAGCACACCTCAATCGGATTTATACCGACAGACATTGACATAATCGTGTTTCCGACAAGCATTTCAAGATACGGGTTTACAACAAAAATATCAAGCAAAGCCGTAATTATCACGCCTAAAACAAGTGATAATGTGCCAAACAGCAAATGCTCGGAAAATAGTATGTAAAATATATGCTTTGATTTGTAGCCGAGTGAACGGTAAAGCGCAAGCTCGTCTGTTCGTCCGTTTACGTTGTTTTTTACAAACATAAAGAAGCCCAACACTACCATTACAATGAAAAACGCAAGCATAGCAAGCAAAATACAGAGTGCTGTATTGTATGTATCAGCATCAATCAGGCTTGGCTGTCTGTATGCAGTTCTGATAAACAAAACATCATCAAGTGCTTTTTCGGTATTTTCAGCGTTATCAATCAGAATTATATAGCTCTTATCACTCGAAATTGACAAGCCGCCGGATGAAGCGTTTTTTAAAACCTCATCTGTGTACTTATTCAAATCCGCCTGCGGAATCAGTATTTGCGTATCCGAATATAAGGGGTCAGACGTGCTGTATGCACCAATTACCTTTACCTTGTGCGGATTTTCACACTCGTCGACAAATACAAGCGTTTTGCCTATAAGACTCTCTCCGGAAATATCATAAATTCTGTTATCCTCAGGATTAAAGTCTCTTATATTCTGCGGAACAAGCGCAACGCCTGTTTCGATTTCGTCAAACGCTCTGCCTGAGGTAATTATCGCTTCACTTCCAGTATGAATAAAACCGAATGAATAGCCGTCGTGTAATTCTCCGCTTGTTTCGGTAACTCCGAGCAGTGCAGGCATTCTATAAACCGTTTCAACGTGTTCGACTTTTTTGATTTCATCAATATTCTGCTTAATAAGTTCATCGGGCACATCTGCCTTGAACTCGGTTACAAGCTCTCTGTTGGAAATATGGTTATTAATTTTTTCCTCAATATTCGCTTTCAAAGGAAATGCTATGCTGACAGAGAGAAGTATGAGAACGGTTGAGAAAATTATAAAAATACAGTAAAGAAAGGCTGAAAGCTTGTTTGATGCAACAGAGGATTTTAAAAGCATATTAAGATTTCTGTTCTTCATTTTACTTTTCCTCTAAAACTCCGTCTTTCATAATGCAGATTCTGTCGGCAAAATCAATTACTGCGTCGTTATGACTGACAACAAGGACGCCCTTGCCCGACTTTGTAAGCTTTTTAAGCTCTTCAAAAATCATCAGTTCGTTTTTGCTGTCGAGGTTTCCCGTAGGCTCGTCGGCAAGTATAAAGTCGGGATTGTTTGCAAGCGCTCTTGCAATTGCAACCCTCTGCTGTTCACCGCCCGAAAGCTCTGACGGATAGTGGTCAATGCGGTGTGAAAGTCCGACTGTTGCGACAAGCTCCTCTGCCCTCTGCTTCATTTCCAACTTATTTTTGAATTCGCTGTTTATCAGCATCGGCACCATAATATTCTCGTAAACCTTTAGGTGAGAATTAAGGTGAAATGCCTGAAAAACAAAGCCGAGGGATTTCATTCTTACATCGGCAAGCTTATTCTTATCGAGCTTTGATACGTTTTCTCCGTTGATTATCACTTCGCCCGAAGTGCAGGAATCAAGCAAGCCTGCAATCTGCAAAAGCGTACTCTTACCGCTTCCAGACTGTCCCATAACTGCGATAAATTCACCCTCGCATAACTTCAGCGAAACTTTATCCATAGCGGTAACTTTGTTGTTATAAATTTTTGAAACATTTTTTAACTCTATTGTATTCATAATAAATCCTTTATTAGTTCATTACATCTTTTGGCTGAATTTTTGATAGCTTGTGTATTGTGATAAGCTGGCAAAGCAGGGGTACTATTACCGCAACTGCAAATGCAATTGACAGGAACACAAAGTAATCTCCCCAACTTACTATATACATAAGGTCATTGTATGTTCTGTGCTGATTTATGAAATTTGCCACCACTATGATTATAGCCGACAATCCGCCGCCGATAACAAAGCCTTTAACCGTCAGGCTAAGCTGTTCAAAGCAAAGGCAAAGGAGTATCTGTCTGTCCTTATACCCGACAGCTTTCAGCAAGCCGATTTCACTTTTCCGCTTTTTCAGCGTACTTGTCGTTGACTGGATTATATTGATGATACAGATTACAGCAATTGCAAAAATGAGTATGTAGCAAGGCAGACTTAAAATATTCGCCATAATTTTTACATTCTCTCTTATGCCCAATTCAGGGTCAAAGGCAATATCAACGCCAAGCTCCATAACCGAATCAACTACCTCGTCAAGATTCTCGTAATCATCAACAATAAGGTAATGATTTCGCAGACTTTCCGTGTTATACCAGGCTGCATATTTTGAAATTGTTGAGGTCAAGTCAATATCACTCGCTTCAAAAGCCATCTGCTCTATTAATTGCCCTGTTTCTTCCGAAACAAAAAAAGAATCGTAATAACCGAATTGAGTAGGTGAAGAATAATAAACGCCGACAACCTTTAGCTTATATTCAACAGCAGGGAGTTCGAGTATATCTGTACCGCCTAAATGCTCTCCCTCGGCTATCCCTGCAAAATTATAATCGCAGTAGTAATGGTCTAAAATCGGTTTAATGGTCAAGGTTTTTCCGACAAGACTTTCGCCGTCTATGTATTCAATGTCATTCCTATCCCCGTGTTCTTCACTCCAATAATCGTCATACGGATAGAAAAGTTTAGGTACAATACAGCTGAAGGCAGGCGACTCTTCAAGAGTTTTGCCTGCAATAACGCTCCGCTTTTCGTCACCGACAAGAGAAAAGCCAAAAATATTTGTACCTCTACCGTTTAAATTCGGCAGTATTTCGCTATCCTCTGCATCTAAAATATCAAAGGTTGCCATTCGCATACCCTTTAACGGAAAAACATTTTCTACGTGGTCAATCTTTTTTATGCTGTCAATCACATCTTCGGTAAGCGACCTGTTCCACGGCTCAATCTCAAGCATACGTGCTCTGACATCCTGCTTATACAGATTCACTGCATTGTTGACGGTGATTGAAAAGCTTGCAATAAGCGTGACCGACAAGGCAAAAATACACATAAGAGCAACAACAGCTTTGCTTTTTGCGTTGCCTCTTATGTTGTTTTTCGCAAGAAACCTTACGTTTGTTAATTTCATTTTAAACTCCTGAATACGACAGCATATCAATTTATTTTGAATTAGCAGTCAAATTTTTTCTGTATTCATAATATTATCATATAAAATAATAAACATCAACAGTATTCTGCATTTTATAAAAATTATATAGTTTATTTCATTGCGTCCTTTGGCTGAATTTTAAAAAGCTTGTGCACAACAAGAATTTCACAAATTATCGGCACTAAAACTGCAATTAAAAGTGCAACAGCCGTAATAAGAAGATACAAAACAGAATTTACTATGAATATACGGTTTGCATAGCTTCCGTTGCTGAAAATTAAATTTATTACCGTTATTGCAATTGCGGATATTACTGCTCCGATTGCAAAGCCTTTTAATGTTGTCAGCAATTGTTCAAGCGTGATAATGCCGAATATCTGACCGTTTTTGTAACCTACTGCTTTCATCAGCCCTATTTCCTCTTTTTTATTTTTAACGGTGTCAACAGAAAAATATAATAATAAAATAAAGGTTATCAGAAGTGATGATGAAGTCAGGAGTACGCTAAGAATATTAAAGATACTTGTTATCAGCGGTGTTTCGGGGTTTATCCCTAATTCAGTACCCTCAATAACATAAATATTCATTTTTTGAAGCTCGTCATATACATAATTGATATTATCAAAATCATCAACTGTAATATGAATATTGTGGTATTCCGGATGGTTTATAAAGCTTTCTAACTCCCCTTTTCCGCCTTCGGCATTATTTACTGCCGTTTTCATAAGCTCTTTTCCCGTTTTTTCGGAAACATAAATAGTATTTGATCCGCCGTCGGCAGTCGGAGATGAATAATACACACCGACTATCGCAAGCTTAACCTCGAATGAAGGTATTTCAGTTCTCTTTGAGTCTGTACCGTCAAAATAATCAAATGTAAAATAACCTCCGCTTGGCAACAAAGTAAGGGTTTTGCCGATAAGTGATTCTGCATCAAGATATTCAAGACTGTCTGTTGAGTAAACATCTTCATCAAACGGATAAAATAACTGAGGAATAATACAGCTGAATATTGGTGCTTCATCAAGATTTTTGCCCGCAATAACGCTCCGTTTTTCTCCGCCGATAAGCGACCATACATTTACTAATGTGTCTTTTTCATCAAGCTGATTTTGTAATGAATCATATGTACCGTTCTCGTCAGAGATATTATTAATGCTGAAAAACTGATTTCTCATTTCGTCTTCAATATCGACAGATGCAACGTGGTTTATGTTCCTGACAGACTGCAAGTTTTTTTCATCAAATGTTTTGTTATCGGGATAAGCTTCTATGGTGCGTGCTCTGAAATCATTTCTGTATGCATCCATAGCGTTTGACAAGGTTATTGAAAGTGAAGAAATTACAGTTAATGAAATAACAAGAATTGCAACAAGAAGGACTATCAAGCCGCTGTGACTGTTGCCCTTGCGATTTGCCTTTGCAAGAAACAATATATACCTAAGTTTCATTTTTTACTCCAAAATAAGTCATATTTATCAGTTATTTGGGAATTTACTGCTGATTATTTTTATATTTATTATTTTAGCATAAAATTTTACAATATACAAGATTATTTATATAAAAAGCGGCACGTTAAAATGTACCGCTTACAATTGATATAAATGTTAATTTTTCTTGTGTTTATTGAGATACTCTTCTATTTCGATTCTGTCGAGGTCGCCTAAATCGTCACAGCCTGCGAGATACTCGTTGTGGTGGCGCACCTCGTGGTGCATAATGCGTACAAGCTGTTTATATAATTCGTCACGGCTAAGGCGACCGTACACTCGGTTTATTGAGCCGTAGTAAAATACGATTGCGTTGCCGAGTGAGTTGCGTATGTATTCGCCGAGAATGAACAAGTCATTATTAAGTGCCTTTGGGTGTACCTTAAGCTGTGGAAGAAGTGAAATTCCTCCGTTTAAGTCACGGTACAGCTCATAGGGCATTGAATCGGCTATTTCATCGAGCATCTGAGCACATTCTTCAAATTCTATCATATTTCGCAATTAGAATTAAATATCAGTAATCAAGGTAATCCTTGAGTTTTCTGCTTCTTGACGGGTGGCGAAGCTTGCGCAGAGCCTTTGCCTCAATCTGACGGATACGCTCACGGGTTACGTTGAACTCCTTGCCTACCTCTTCAAGAGTGCGGCTTCTGCCGTCCTCAAGTCCGAAACGAAGCCTTAAAACCTTTTCCTCACGAGGAGTAAGAGTAGAAAGCACATCGGAAAGCTGTTCACGCAGCAAAGTGTGTGAAGCGGCGTCGGCAGGTGCAGGTGCTTCGTTGTCGGGGATAAAGTCACCGAGGTGGCTGTCCTCTTCCTCGCCAATTGGCGTTTCAAGAGAAACAGGCTCCTGTGCAACACGCATAATTTCACGCACCTTATCAACGGGCATATCAATTTCTGCGGAAATTTCGTCTGCTGACGGCTCGTGACCGTTCTGGTGGAGGAGCTGGCTCTGAACCTTCTTTACCTTATTGATTGTTTCAACCATATGAACAGGAATTCGGATTGTACGAGCCTGATCGGCAATTGCACGTGTAATTGCCTGTCTTATCCACCATGTTGCGTAGGTTGAAAACTTAAATCCCTTGGTGTAGTCGAACTTCTCTACTGCCTTGATAAGTCCGAGGTTACCCTCCTGAATAAGGTCGAGGAACTGCATTCCGCGTCCGAGGTAACGCTTTGCAATGCTGACAACAAGACGAAGGTTTGCTTCTGACAAACGCTGTTTAGCCTTTACGTCGCCGTCTGCAATTCTGATTGCAAGCTCGATTTCCTCTTCTGAAGTAAGGAGCGGAACTCGTCCGATTTCTTTAAGATAAACCTTTACGGGGTCGTCTGTTGCAAGACCCGGCTCGGGTGCCGAAGCAGAGGAATCATCGTCCTTGTTTTCATCAAAGCTGAGGTCGATGTCATCAATTTTAATGTCAACGATATCCTCAACTATTTCTATTCCCTGCGCTTCAATTGTGTCATAGAGCTTTTCAAGCTGTTCAGGCTCAAAATCAATCTCACCGATTGCATCAAGAATATCCTGATTGGTGAGCTGTCCTTTCTGCTTTCCGAGGTCAATTAGCTCCTTAACGATTGTTTTTTTATCCTGTGCAGGCATAATCCACTTTCCTTTCCTACTGCTTATTTTTCCTTATCTTGTCGAAGTAGTCCTTAAGCTCCTGCGGCGACATTGAAGCAACATCGTCGCTTGACGGCTTCTGACTTTCTTCACTGATGACTTTTATATACTCCATCATTGCCGAATGGGTTGACGCAGCCTTTACCGACTGCGACAAAAGCTGATACAGCTTTGACGCCTCGTCCTGTGAAAAATCGGCTGCTATGTTCGTAAGCGGCTCATAGCCGCTTTGGATTCTTGTGAGAAAATACTCGTAATAACGCCTGATTAGCGAATTCTGAAACTGGTCGGGCTTTAAATGAGAAGAAATTTCTTCTGCCGAATCAGGGTTATTAATCAGGTACACCACGAGCGCCTCCTCTGCGCTGGAGCTTCGGGGCTTTTTGTAGTGCTCGGTGTTTATCTTATCATTTCTGCCGCTTAAATCAGTCTGGATTTTCCTGACTTCTTTTTTGGTGTTTTCACGGAAACGGCTTTTTGAA
>JBJEOX010000332.1:0-7106 GCA_051880935.1 Ruminococcus sp. | reverse complement strand
AAAGAAGAAGCAGAATTACTCGTAAGCAAATCAAGCTCTGAATAATATGTTGTTACAGCAAAGACGGCATACACTATAATGCTTAACACAAACATAGACGCCGCTATGCTGATGAACAGTCTGCGTTTTTGTTTAATAAGTTTCTTTTTCATCAGTTTTCACCTATCCTGTAGCCACGCTTAACAACCGTTTTAATCATTTTTGAGTTATCTCCGAGCGCCTTGCGAAGATTTTTAATGTGAGTGTCAAGTGCACGTTCGTCAACGTCGCTGTCATAATCCCAAGCCGCTTTTATAAGAGATTCTCTTGATACTACACAGCCTTTGTTCTCAAGCAGAGCTTTAAGAATTGAATATTCCTTTGCAGGCAGGTTTATTTCCATTTCATCTGAAACTACAATACCGTTATTCGGATTTAGCGAAAGCGTTCCCGACTTCAAAACCGAGGAACGCACAAGTCTTTTTGAACGTTTTATAAGCGCATTTACCTTGTTATAAAACACAGGCAGGGAAAAGGGTTTTACAATGTAATCGTCACAGCCGAGTGCATAGCCTGTTAAAATATCCTCCTGAGCACACCTTGCCGTTATGAACATAATCGGTACATCGCTGAAACGCCTTACCTCTTTGCAGATTTCAAAGCCGTTGAGCTGTGGGAGCATAATATCAAGCAGAAGCAAATCGTAAGAGTTTTCATAAGCCATATCTGCTCCTTTCTTACCGTTTTCTGCAACGTCAATAGTAATTTTGTTTGAGCTTTTCTCTGTAAAATAATCACACAGCATTTCGCTGATATTCTTATCGTCCTCAACAAGAAGAATCCTATACATCATCTTCACCTCTGCATAAATCGTATCAGGTTCGTCTGTATTCTATCTGTAGTTATGATAATATTCTATAATAAACATAAAATTTTTGCAATTCTACAGATAAACTACAGACGGGCATTTTATTATTTATTCGGTGATTGAAATGAAAAAGCTTTTTACTTTGTTTTTATGCATAATTGTTTTATTCTGTACAGCTTGCAAAAATTTTGAGAATAATACTGAGCAAAGCAGTTCAGAAACCGAAAGCAATCTGCCAAGCTATTATTATTCAGCAGAAGGCAGTGGAATGATGTTCGATATAATTGAGAGATACAATAAATACTGCAAAAGAAGAGGGGAGTACGAAAATCAGATTGAGCTTATAAAGTTTGAGAGCGATAAATTAATGTACGATAAATTATCAACCGAAATTATGGCAGGCGGAGGCCCTGATATTTTCAGTCTTGACCTGCTTTTACCCTTTGAAAAGCTTATAGGAAACGGCTCGTTAGCCGATATTAACCAGCTGATAGAAAATGATACTGACAAAGATAGAATTAATCTTGACGAATACAATAAAACAATTATGAACGCAGGTGTTTTTGACGGCAAGCGTTACATTGTTCCTGTGCTTTACAACTTTGATATTATGATTTCAAGCGGAAATATTTTTGATAAATTCGGTGTTAAGTACAGGCAAGGAGATTCGCTTATTTACAGTACACTTGGAGATAAGTTCAATAATTATTTTGCTAATCCTGTCGGCTTCAGCTTTCTGACTTCGAGTGATTCAAGGCACGGCAGAAAATCTGTATTTTACAAATTCTTAAACGACTATGTAGATTTTGAGAACAAAACAACGGATTTTGATACTGAGGAATTCAGAAACAGCCTTGAAGTTATGACCGGAATTTACAATAACTCAACGGAAGAAAACTATATCATATTAGATAACGATAATAAAGACGTTGAATGGGGAGAGAGTAAAAACTTGATTTTTGACGCATTGTTTTCCGATGGTGCCTCACCGAGAGTAATTGAAAACTTTTACAGAAGCGATTTTGTCGGGCATATTGAAAAGCCTGTCATTTTTAGCGGAATGTCAAGAGCGCAAAATTCAGGTAAAGCATATATGCAATATGCGGTTGCAATAAACAATAATTCAAAGCATAAAGATACAGCCTTTAAATTTATTAAATATCTGTTGTCGGAGCGAACGCAGGAATATTATACAGGCAGTTTATCCGGTTCTGATTATGTTGGCGATACCTCTGCAATACCGGTACGCAATGAAGCCTTTGAACTGAATAAGAAATTAGGGCTAAACGAATGTGACGATTACGGCAATACGATAAAAGTCAACGAGGAATACAGCGACTTTACAAAGGTTTATATTAATATGCTTAAAAATATCAATAAGGTATCTATTTATCCGAACGGTAATTTTTCCTACTACGATTTAAACGTGTTGAAAAGCAATGTTGACGATTATCTCGACGGTAAGATTTCAAAAGAAAAATTTATCCGACAGCTTACGTCCTCAACAAGTATTTATCTTAATGAATAGGAAATATAACAATGACAAGAAAAAGAAAAGAATACTTTACGGCATTTCTGTTTATTCTGCCGTCACTTATCGGTATAGCAATTTTCTATATTGTACCGTACATAATTTGTTTTATAAAGAGTCTGTATATCGGGCAAAGTTTTGTAGGACTGACAAACTATATCCGGCTTTTCAGTAATAACACATTTCTGCTTGCTCTGAAAAACACAGCCGTATTCACGGTGATTGCGATACCTTTGCTTATGGTTATTTCATTTTTGCTTGCGCTTTTTCTCAACTCGTTTGAGAAAATCTCGTCATTTTTCAGAAGTGTATTTCTGATTCCTGTTGTTGTTCCTGTTGCGTCGCTGATTTGTGTATGGCAGGTTGTTTTTGACGACTATGGTGCAGTTAACGGACTTTTAAATACATTGGGTTTTGATACTGTGGAATTTTTCAGCTCTCAATTTTCAATGGTAATGATAATTTTTATATACATTTGGAAATACTGCGGATTCTGCGTGATTTTATTTGCGTCGGGACTTGCTAATGTTCCGAAATCTCTGTATGAAAGTGCAAGGCTTGACGGTGCAAATTCATTTCAGCTTGTTACAAAGGTGACAATACCGATGATTATGCCAACGGTTTTCTTTGTTTTTCTTATGGAAATCATTTATTCATTTAAAATTTTCCGTGAGGTCTTTGCTTTGTTCGGCGACTATCCGAATGAAAACGTCTATTTCTTACAGAACTTCATAAACAACAACTACTATAATCTGAATTATCCGAGATTGTCCTCTGCATCAATAATTCTGTCGGTATTTATAATAATCATTCTGCTTGTTTTCTTTATCTTTGAACGCAAACACAGTTTTTCGGAATAGTGAGGAAAATATGAAAAAGATAAGTAAACTTTTAAAATACATATTTCTGACAGTCATTACTGCAATATTCCTGTTCCCTGTTGTGTATATGATTGCCTGCTCCTTTATGTCAGGCTCACAGATAAGCGAAATGCTCGATTTTACTAACGGAGAATACAAGAATTTAAATATAATTCCCGAAATGTTCACGCTTGAGCAATATTATCAGGTGTTTTTCAGACGACCTGAATATTTGCTTAAATTCTGGAATTCGGTAATTATAGCTTTACCTACGGTATCCGGTCAGGTTGTTGTGTCCTCACTTGCAGCATTTGCCTTTGCAAAGCTGAAATTTCCGTTTCGTGACAAGCTATTCTTCGTTTATATTGTTCTGCTGATTCTTCCTTTACAGGTAACTCTTGTGCCAAACTATATTATTCTTGATAATATGGATTTGCTGAACAACTTCCTTGCGATAATTTTACCTGGAACATTCTCTGCTTTCGGAATTTGTCTTTTACGCCAGAACATTAAATATATTCCCGACTCCTCAATTGAGGCGGCAAGGATTGACGGAGCTTCATATTTTAAGATTTTCACACAAATTATTCTTCCGCAAATAAAAGGCGGACTTGTAACGCTGACATTGCTTTCCTTTATTGACTACTGGAACGTTGTTGAACAGCCTTTAATTTATTTTGACGACAGCGCAAATTACCCGCTTTCGATTACGATGTCTGATATTGGTAATTCAGACTACGGCATAATTTTCGCCTGCGGCGTAATGTTTATGATTCCTGCACTTATTATTTATTTTTACGGTGATAAGGATATTGACTTGTCTTTCTCGGATTCTGTAAAGTGAGGCTTTGTATGAAACAGGATAAATTAAAAAGAATAGTCATAAAGTTCGGAATAGTATTTTTTATCGTAATGCTGTTTCTAACGTATTTTTCAAAGACAATTGATAATCTGCTCTTGCCAAAAGTTAAAATTTCGGATGTGATGACGGGGAGTCTTTCCGAATATCCCGACACTATGCACACGCATTATCTTTTGCCGCATTCATCGGTTGTATCGGGAGAAGAAGTGTATGTCATAAATACTCTTGAAAATGGTGATGTAACGGTAAACTGTGTATCGGTAAATATCTGCGATAGTGATGATTTATACTATGAAGTAACGTCAGATTCTCTTTTTTCGGATATGCAGGTGGTGTATATGACTTCAAAAGAAATTTCTGACGGTGACAGAGTGTATGTCGAGGAGGGAGAGTGATGAAGAAAATTCTGCTGTGCTGCATTCCCTTGTTAATTATTATTCTGTCTTTCTTTTATTTTACAACTAATGTAACAAGTCAGCTCCCTAATACAACTCTGATGAATTATAATTTGCAAGCTGACAAAGAACCTCTTACAATATCTGATATAGAAAAACTAATAGGAAGAATATCCGATAACGGAATTGCTTTTTGCTGTGAGTATGATGAAATAAAAATTAATGAAGAAACTGTCAGCGTTGTACTTGTAAATGAAAATTATCTTGATATTATGAATGTAAGCAAAGACGGTATAGCTGATGAAAATGCCGGAAACAAAGAAAAAGTCGCTGTAATCAGCAATCAGCTTGCTCTGAAGCTGTTTTTTACAGTACAAGCGGAAAATAAAGACCTTAACATTTTCGGCAAAGCTTTTAAAATTACAGATGTGTACAATAACAGTTCAGATTTTATTAATGAAATATCAAAAGACGGAAAAGAACGCATTTACATACCATACACCTGTTCGGAAAACTACAGTAATATAAATGTTGAATCAATTGCTTTTTCAAACAATTCACCGTCAGCTCCTCTGATTGAGCAAATGGATTTGAGTCAATACCATTCGGTTGACTTTTCGGAAAAGAGCAAGGTTATCCACACATTCGAGCATATGCTGTGTTTTTGCTTTTTTGCCGGTTTTAGCATAATCGCATTAAGAATATGGTATTTTCTGTGCAGAAAATATTTTTCGGAAATTAAAAACAATCTTAAAGAAAACTATTTTTTGAAGTCAATCAATTCAATACCTCAAAAATACCTTTTAACTATTCTGGTTGGAATAGGTACACCTCTTGTTCTTCTTGTAATATTTTCCTGTTCGGATTTCAGCGTTTATATAGCTTCAGAATACATACCAAATGATAATATATTTGACGTGTCGCATTATTTAAATGCAATTATCGAAAACGCAAATTTATCAAATTCAATTGCACTAACAGGAGATAACTACCTATCGGTATTATACTCAAACACGTTTGAAATAATAATTTGGTTATTCGCTTTATTTGTCTTTAATTTTTCCATAACAACATTTATGATTTTGAAAAATCTTAATAAACCTATTGAAGAATAAAATACATAAGTTCAGCGGCAACGAAATGTTGTCGCTTTTTTAATGCCGAGGTGGGAGAGAGGTTATTTTACAAATTTTTCAATGCCGAGCACGTAATCACTTGATACCTTATACAGACAGCAGAGTGCAATCAGATGTCGTATCGGAAGCTCACGCTTGCCGCTTTCGTATTTGCTGTACTGTTCCTGACGTGTATGAAGAATGAATGCAATCTGCTGTTGTGTGTATCCGTTTTTAATTCTAAGTTCTTTTAATCTCTTGCAATAATCCATAAACTCACCTCAAAAATATTACTATTTGTATTATTAACATAATTATAACATGTTAATATGTCCGATTGCAACTAAATTTTATGTTTAAACATATGTTAAAATTTATTTTGTTAATTATACAAAACACAAAGCCTTATGTTGAAAGTTAATTTTGAAATTAAAAATGCAGTTTTGTTTAATAAAATCATTGCGATTTTATTATTTAAAATTGCATAAAATTCAACTAAAGTTGAAAAAATTAAAAAAATCAGGAAAATTTTGCAAGAAAGTTATAATTATTGTTGCAAAATTCTAAAAAATATAGTATTATAAGAAAGTCGGAAATGCATATGTATTTAATACATTATGCCAAAAGACAAAGGATTTTTTGTGAATTTAAATTTAAGGAGGAACATACAATGTCGTATGTAAGTGAGCAGCTTGAAAAGCTGAAAACAAAAAATGCAAACGAGCCCGAATTTATTCAGGCAGCAACCGAGGTTCTTACTTCTCTTGAACCCGTATTTGAGCAGAATCCCAAGTACGAAGAAGCAGGAATTCTTGAAAGAATCACAGAGCCCGAAAGAGTAGTAATGTTCAGAGTACCCTGGGTTGACGACAACGGCAAGGTTCAGGTCAACCGTGGTTTCAGAGTACAGTTCAACAGCGCAATCGGTCCGTACAAGGGCGGCTTAAGATTACACCCCTCTGTTAATCTCGGCGTAATCAAGTTCCTTGGCTTTGAACAGATTTTTAAGAATTCTCTTACAGGTCTTCCTATCGGCGGCGGTAAGGGCGGCTCTGACTTTGACCCCAAGGGCAAGAGCGATAACGAGGTTATGTCATTCTGCCAGAGCTTTATGACAGAGCTTTGCAAGCACATCGGTGCTGATACTGACGTTCCCGCTGGTGACATCGGTACAGGTGCTCGTGAAATCGGTTATATGTTCGGTCAGTACAAGAGAATCAAGAACGTTTATGAAGGCGTTCTCACAGGTAAGGGTCTTAACTGGGGCGGCTCGCTTGCAAGAACAGAAGCTACAGGCTACGGTCTCCTTTATCTTACAGAAGCTATGCTCAAGGACAACGGCAAGGACATCAATGGTGCTACAGTTTGCGTATCCGGTGCAGGTAACGTTGCTATTTACGCTACACAGAAGGCTACACAGCTCGGTGCAAAGGTTGTAACAATGTCTGATTCAACAGGCTGGATTTATGACGCTGAGGGTATTGACCTCGACGCTA
>JBJEOX010000331.1:0-7121 GCA_051880935.1 Ruminococcus sp. | reverse complement strand
AAAATGGACATCATGGGTGCTAACTTCTACCATGTTGTTCAGATGATGAAGGACAGACTTAAATGTAACGCTGTTCCGATTCAGCTTCCTATCGGCGCTGAAAATGATTTCAGCGGTATTATCGACCTCGTAACAATGAAGGCTGAAATCTATCACAATGAGGACGGCACAGATTACAGCGAGGAAGAAATTCCGGAGGATATGAAGGATTTAGCTGACGAGTACCGTGAGAAGCTCATCGAGTCAGTTGCTGAACTCGACGAGGAGCTTATGGAGAAATACTTCGGCGGCGAAGAAATCACAGTTGATGAAATCAAGAAAGTTATCAGAAAAGCTACTATCGACAACACAATGGTTCCCGTAACCTGCGGTTCTTCATACCGTAACAAGGGCGTTCAGATGCTCCTTGACGCTGTTGTTGACTATATGCCTGCTCCTACAGACGTACCTGCTATCAAGGGTGTTGACCCCGAAACAGGCGACGAGACTGAGAGAAAATCTTCTGATTCAGAGCCTTTTGCTGCTCTCGCATTCAAGATTGCTACAGACCCGTTCGTAGGTAAGCTCTGCTTCTTCCGTGTATATTCGGGTACCGTTACAACAGGTACTACTGTTTATAACTCGGTTAAGGACAACAACGAGCGTATGGGCAGAATCTTACAGATGCACGCTAACGACAGAAAAGATATCGATTGCTGCTACGCAGGTGATATTGCTGCTGCCGTTGGTCTTAAGAATACAACTACAGGTGACACACTCTGCGACGAGAAGCACCCCGTAATTCTCGAGTCAATGGAATTCCCGGATCCCGTTATCCGTGTTGCTATTGAACCTAAGACCAAAGCAGGTCAGGAAAAGATGGGTATTGCTCTTGCAAAGCTCGCAGAAGAAGACCCGACCTTCAAGGCTTACACCGATGAAGAAACAGGTCAGACAATTATCGCAGGTATGGGTGAGCTTCACCTTGAGATTATCGTTGACCGTCTTCTTCGTGAATTCAAGGTTGAAGCTAACGTAGGTAAGCCTCAGGTTGCTTACAGAGAAACCATCAGAGGTACAGCTTCATCCGATACAAAGTATGCCCGTCAGTCAGGCGGTAAGGGTCAGTACGGTCACGTTAAGATCAACATCGAACCCAACCCGGACAAGGGCTACGAGTTTGTTAACAACATTGTCGGCGGTGCTATTCCCAAGGAATACATTGCACCCGTTGACGCAGGTATCCAGGGCGCTATGCAGTCAGGTGTTATTGCCGGTTACAGCATGGTTGACGTTAAGGTTACTCTTTATGACGGTTCATATCACGAGGTTGACTCCTCTGAAATGGCATTTAAGATTGCCGGTTCAATGGCATTCAAGAGCGCTATGAAGAAGGCAGACCCCGTACTTCTTGAGCCGATTATGAAGGTTACTGTTATCACTCCCGAGGAGTACCTCGGCGATGTTATCGGCGACCTCAACTCACGCCGTGGTATGATTCAGAGCATGGAAGCTGACAACGGTGTTCAGCGTGTTATCGCTCATGTTCCGCTTTCTGAAATGTTCGGTTATGCAACGGATATGCGTTCCAAGACTCAGGGACGCGGTCAGTATGTAATGGAGCCCGACACATATGCTGAGGTTCCGAAGAATATTGCCGAAAAGATTATGAACGAGAGAGCTAAGAAGGATTAATTCGGCTTTCTAAGCGTAATTTTTTAAAAAATGTATTGATTTTTTTGAAAAATATTGGTACAATATCATTAAATCTATTGTAAATTCTTTTTACAACCAATAAGGAGGAAATTTCCAATGGCAAGAGAAAAATTTGAAAGAAATAAACCCCATGTTAACATTGGTACAATCGGCCACGTTGACCATGGTAAAACAACACTTACTGCTGCTATCACAAAGGTTCTCAACCTCGAAGGCGACGCTGATTTCGTTGATTACGCTAACATCGATAAGGCTCCCGAAGAGAGAGAGCGTGGTATCACAATCAACACAGCTCACGTTGAGTATGAAACAGCTAACCGTCACTATGCACACGTTGACTGCCCCGGCCATGCTGACTATGTAAAGAACATGATCACAGGTGCTGCTCAGATGGACGGTGCTATCCTCGTTGTATCTGCTGCTGACGGTCCTATGCCCCAGACAAGAGAGCACATCCTTCTTTCTCGTCAGGTAGGTGTACCTTACATCGTAGTATTTATGAACAAGACTGACCAGGTTGACGATCCCGAACTTCTTGAGCTCGTTGAAATGGAAATCCGTGACCTTCTTAACGAGTACGAGTTCCCCGGCGACGATACACCTATCGTAAAGGGTTCAGCTTATGTTGCTCTTACAAGCGATTCAAAGGATCCCAAGGCTCCCGAATATGCTTGCATCCACGAGCTTATGGCGGCTGTTGACGAGTTCATTCCTACTCCTGACCGTAAGGCTGACCAGCCCTTCCTTATGCCTGTTGAGGACGTATTCACAATCACAGGTCGTGGTACAGTTGCTACAGGTAGAGTTGAAAGAGGTCAGATTAAGACTTCTGAAGAAGTTGAAATCGTTGGTCTTACAGACGAAAAGAGAAAAGTTGTTGTTACAGGTCTTGAAATGTTCAGAAAGACTCTTGACTATGCAGAGGCAGGCGACAACGTAGGTGTACTTCTCCGTGGTGTTCAGAGAACTGAAATCCAGAGAGGTCAGGTACTTGCAAAGCCCGGTACAATTCATCCCCACACAAAGTTCCGTGGTCAGGTTTACGTTCTTACTAAGGACGAGGGCGGCCGTCATACACCTTTCTTCAACAACTATCGTCCCCAGTTCTATTTCAGAACAACTGACGTTACAGGTACAATCTCACTTCCCGAGGGCGTAGAGATGTGCATGCCCGGTGATAACGTTGAAATGGACGTTGAGCTTATCACTCCTATCGCTATCGAAGTTGGTCTTCGTTTCGCTATCCGTGAAGGCGGTAGAACAGTAGGTTCAGGCGCAGTTATCGCTATTAACGAATAATTTTTAGTTGATTAACGCACTATAATTTTAACATTCCGGCTGCTTTGCATTTGCAAGGCAGCCTTTTTGTATATAATTTAACTTGACAAATTCTGGTTTCTTTGATTAGCAGTATTACAACATATTTTGAAATTGCCGTGTTGTGTCGACAACAAACTATTGCAATGTTTGCGCAAAGGTTTTATAATATATTTAATTTTTAATTCTAAAGACAGGAAATTTTTATGTCAAATCTGATAAACTCAAACAACGGCTTTTTGCGCCGAAGTCATTTTATTAATTCAAATGACAAAAACCTTACATATTATGAAAAAAACACTCCGTCCCACAGGAAAAGAGAGCTTGTACTGACTCTGCTTTATTTTCCGGTTTCTATTCTGTTTATGGAGCTTGTGGTAAAGCTTTCAGTCGGATTTTCGCTTGTTGACGGTGCGATTTTTACCGCAATTTTTTCTCTTGTTCCTGCCTGCGTGCTGACTGTCGTTTCTTCAATTTTCAGAAACGGCAGAATTAACAGGCTGATTGCCTGTATTCTTACGGCAATTCTTGCAATCTGGTACAGTGCGCAGATTGTGTACAACAATGTTTTCGGAACGTTCTTTGTAATCAAAAGCATTTCAAGGGGCGGTGCAGGACAGGCACTTAACTCTGTTGATATGATTTTTACGGCTATAAAAAGCAGAATATTTTTTATTCTGCTTATGTTTTTGCCGCTTGTGTTCTGCATAATTTTCGGCAAAAGACTTTCAATGTTCCATAAATCGAAAACATCGGTCAGGATTATCCTGATTTGCGCCGCAGTTGCTTTTCAGGTAATCGGTATGCTGAGCGTAAATATTGACAAAGCTTCGTCAAACACAAAAAGCTCGTATAATCTTTATCACGGTGAGCTTCAGCAGAACGCCGCCTGCGAAAAATTCGGACTTTTTACAATGCAAAGGCTCGACATAAGCCGTATGATTTTTGGCTATAAGTCGGATATACGCAAAACCGAAAGTACCGAGCCTGCAACAAGCACCTCACCAGCTACGGCAGATACTCCCTATAAAAAGGTTACTGCGCAGATTATTGAAACCGATTTTGACAGTCTTGCCGAAAAGACCGATAACGATGATTTGAAATCGCTTTATGATTATTTTTCAGGCGAAAAGCCGAGCTATACTAATGAATATACGGGAATTTTCAAGGACTATAACATAATTTTTATAACGGCAGAGAGCTTTTCTCAGTATGCAATTGACAAGGATTTAACACCTACTCTCTACAAAATGTACAGCGAGGGCTTTCAATTTGATAATTACTACTCGCCTGCGTGGGGAGTGAGCACAACCGACGGCGAGTATGCAAACCTGACGGGACTTACGCCGAAGTCGGGTGTGTGGAGTTTTTCGCAGTCTGCCGAGGATAACGTGAGCTTTCCGTTCACACTCGGAGAACATAGCCGTACAAACGGCTATGAGCAGGTGAGAGCATATCACAACCACACCTACGATTACTACGACCGTGACAAGTACCTCACAAATATCGGCTACGATTACTCTGCTATAGGCAGGGGACTTGACCTCGGTGAAGACGTGTGGCCTAATTCCGATTTGAAGATGATGCAGAAAACCGTTGATGATTACATAAACGCTGACAGCTTCAGCGTTTACTATATGACAGTAAGCGGTCACGGAGGGTATTCTTACAACACAATCAGTCAGCGCAACGCCGAATTGGTGAAGAATCTGAAATACAGCGACGAGGTCAAGGGCTACCTTGCGGCGAATATCGAGCTTGACAAGGCGCTTGAGTATCTTTTAGACAGGCTTGAAAAGGCTGGAAAGCTTGACAATACGGTTATCTGCCTGACGACCGACCACTATCCGTATTCGCTTGACGAGTTCAACGGACTTGACGAGCTTGCAGGTCACAAGGTTGACACTGTTTTTGAAAGATACAAAAATTCGTGGCTATTGTGGAGCGGCTCAATGGAAGAACCTGTCAGCGTGAAAACGTACTGTTCAAGCTTAGATGTTCTGCCTACTCTGCTCAATATGCTCGGCTTTGAGTACGACAGCCGGACGATTATCGGCACAGATGTTTTTGGCGGCAAAGAGCCGTTTGTTGTCTTTGCAGACAGAAGCTGGATTTCGCAGAACGGTATGTACAATGCAAACAGCGGAGAATATACCGCTTTTGAAAATGCCGCTGAAAAGGACGATATTGATTTGCTCAACAACAAGTGCACAAATATGTTTACCGTTTCAAGAATGATACTTGACTCGAATGTCTACGCTGAAATTTACGGTGACACTCACATAAAAGGCAAATAAAGGAAGTTATCAATGAAAAGAAAACTTGCAATTTTTGGCATTATACTTATTTTTATTGCAGGAGTAGGAGTAATGAGCTATCCTCTGGTGAGTTCTGTTATCAATAACATTGACAGCAGAAACCACGTTGAGGAGTACACAAAGACAACAAAGCAGATGTCCTCAGAGGAAACAATTGAAATGCTTAAGCAGGCGGAGAAATACAACCACAGCCTGACAAACAACGTAATCATTACCGATCCGTTTGACGAAAAAGCTTATAAAAAAATCGGAGCGGATTATGATGACGCTCTGAATGTGGACGGCAACGGACTGATAGGATATATTGACATTCCGAAAATCAACGTGTATCTGCCGATTTATCACGGTACGACGGAGAACATTCTTGCCAAGGGCGCAGGTCATCTGCAAAATACCTCACTGCCAATCGGCGGAGAAAGCACTCATTCGGTAATTTCCGCTCATACAGCATATCCGGGTGAAACGTTTTTTGACTACCTCACAGATATGGAGGAGGGAGATGAATTCTACGTTCACGTTCTTGACAGGGTATTAAAATATGAAGTGGACAGCATCAAGGTTGTTCTGCCCGAAGAAACCGACGATTTGAGGGTAGTCAAAGGTGAGGATTACGTCACGCTTCTGACCTGTACGCCGTACAGCGTAAACACTCACCGACTGCTTGTAAGAGGAAAAAGAGTTGAATATGACGACTCAAGGTACATTACTACGGGTGCCAGCGCCGCAAGCTTCGGCGACGAGGGAATATTCTTCCTCGGCTACAAAATTCCTTACCGGGCGGCGGCACTGATTATTGTCGGATTTGTTGCGATTGTGGTCGTAACAGTAATAATCTGCTTAAGACGCTCAAAGAAGAAAAAGCGTCACGCTGATCAAAACAAAGACGAAGATATTACCGGAACACAGGACGGTGATTGATTTTGTGGAGAAAAATAGTCACAGGCGTAGCAATTGTAATGCTCGTTGCAGGCATAGGTCTGTTTATGTTTCCGATTGTGTCAAACTTTATCGGAACGCAGATTGCAAACTCCGAAACGGAGAAATTTGACAGCCGGCTTGAAAATCTTGTTGACGACGGACTGACTTGCGATGATGCATACGAACAGGGAAAGATAGACGATGAGGGCTATCTGCTTGACGAAAACGGCAACAGAGCATCGGACAATCCCGTTGTGTTCAAGGCTGACCTTGACAGGCTTTACAAGGACAGCGTGGAGTACAACGAAAATCTTAAGACGAATCAGAACTCACTGCTTGCCTACGATTATGCTTATGCTCAGCCGTCGATTGACCTGAGCAGTTACGGAATAACCGACGGAATTTACGGCTATGTTTCGGCTGAGTCAATCAATATGAAGCTGCCGATTTACCTCGGTGCAAATGATGCGACTATGAGCTACGGTGCGGCTCACCTGACATACACCTCACTGCCTCTCGGCGGCAAAAACACCAACACAGTGCTTGCGGGACACACGGGATATATCGGCAGGATTTTCTTTGATAATCTGCGGAATCTGCAAATCGGCGATGAGGTAAAGCTACGCAATTACTGGGATAACCTGACGTATAGGGTGGTTGAAACAAAAGTCTGCAAGCCGAATCAGTCGCAGGATATTTTCATCAAAAAAGACAGGGATTTGCTGACGATGATTACCTGCATTTCTAACAACATCGGAGGCTTTGACAGGTATTACGTGATTTGCGAAAGAAATTAATAACAGGGCGGATAACCGAAAAGTTATCCGCCCTGTTATTTAGAGATTATTGTCAATAAATTCAATATACGGCTTT
>JBJEOX010000330.1:0-7146 GCA_051880935.1 Ruminococcus sp. | reverse complement strand
AAAGTAAAAATTAATAAAAAATATCTATAAAAACGGCTCTGTAAAGAGTCTGATTAAAAAAGTTGCAAAAAACAAAATCAAGCGTTGTTTCTTGCAGAAATCCGCAATTACGGAATTCTATACTAATTTTATAATAATTATTTTAGATTGTCAAGAATAAGTATGGCATTTTTGCAGATAAATAATTGCGTAAACGTAAAAAATCTTGTCATTTTGTCAAGTAATCAAAAATAATTACCCAAAAACAAGTTGTAAAATCGTGATTTTTACATATTTTGTAAAAATCAAAAATTTTTTTCGTTAATTCTTTATCAAACCTATTGAAGAAATGAAAAAAATGTAATATAATAAAACTACCTTAAATATTTAGGAGGAATTTTTTATGTCAGTTAAAGTTGCAATTAACGGCTTCGGCCGTATCGGACGTCTTGCTTTCAGACAGATGTTCGGCGCTGAGGGCTACGAAGTAGTAGCTATCAACGATCTTACAGATCCCAAAATGCTCGCTAACCTTCTTAAGTATGACACAGCACAGGGCGGTTACTGCGGCAGAATCGGTGAAGGTCTTCACACTGTAGAAGCAGGCGAAGGTTCAATCATCGTTGACGGCAAGGAAATCACAATTTACGCTAAGCCCAACGCTGCTGAGCTTCCCTGGGGCGAACTCGGCGTAGACGTTGTTCTTGAGTGCACAGGCTTCTACTGCTCAAAGGCTAAGAGCCAGGCTCACATTGACGCAGGCGCTAAGAAGGTTGTTATTTCTGCTCCCGCAGGCAACGACCTCAAGACAATCGTTTACAGCGTAAACGAAAAGACTCTTACAGCAGACGACACAATCATTTCTGCTGCTTCCTGCACAACAAACTGCCTCGCTCCTATGGCTGATACTCTTAACAAGTACGCTGAAATCCAGAGCGGTATTATGTCAACAATCCACGCTTACACAGGCGACCAGATGATTCTTGACGGTCCTCACAGAAAGGGCGACCTCAGAAGAGCAAGAGCAGGCGCTGCTAACATCGTTCCTAACTCAACAGGCGCTGCAAAGGCTATCGGTCTTGTAATTCCCGAGCTCAACGGCAAGCTCATCGGTTCAGCTCAGCGTGTACCCGTTCCCACAGGTTCAACAACAATCCTCACAGCTGTTGTTAAGGGCACAGACGTTACAGTTGAAGGCATCAACGCTGCTATGAAGGCTGCTGCTTCAGAGTCATTCGGTTACAACGAGGATCAGATTGTTTCTTCAGACGTTATCGGTATGAAGTACGGCTCACTCTTTGACGCTACACAGACAATGGTTTCAAAGATTGCTGACGACCTCTACGAGGTACAGGTTGTTTCGTGGTATGACAACGAGAACTCATACACAAGCCAGATGGTTAGAACAATCAAATATTTCGCTGAATTAGGCTAATCGTAACTTTTAATTTGGATTAAAAAATTACAGGACATTGCAGAAATACAGTGTCCTGTTTTTTTGCTCTATTATCGTAAAGTTAAAAATGAGGTGGACATATGAGAAAATTCAAAAAAACAACAGCTTCACTGCTTGCCGCAATAATGGCATTCAGCGCATTATCGGCATTGCCGTTTACTGCAAGCGCCGCAGAGGTCGGGGCAAGTAATGCAGTAGGTGCAGAATTCGGTTATTATGAGTATCAGGTTCTTGATGACGGTACAGCCTCAATTACAAATTACAGCGGTTATGACACCGTTCTTGCAATACCGAGTGAAATTGACGGATATACTGTTACAAGCATTGGATCGCTTGCTTTTTCAAGCTGCGAAAATCTTGCCACTGTTATAATTCCGGACAGCGTAACTGCAATTGATTCTTTTGCATTTTCATATTGTTCAGCTCTTGCAAGCGTTAAAATCGGTAATGGAGTAAAAAGCATTGGTGCTTTTGCATTTGAATATTGTAAAAGTCTTGCAAGCATAACAATTCCCGATAGTGTTACAAGTATCGGGAATTATGTCTTTTATGGCTGTTCAGGTCTTTCAAGTGCAACTATCGGCAACGGTGTGGTAACCATTGGTAAAAATGCTTTTTTGGATTGCTCAAGTCTTGCGAGGATTAAAATTCCCAACGGTGTTGTAAGCATCGGCGAAGAAGCTTTTACAAATTGTACGGCTCTTGCAAGCGTTACAATTCCGGACAGCGTTACAAGTCTTGGCGGCGGAGCTTTTAGCAGTTGTGAGAGCCTTGCAAGCGTTAAGCTTTCAAACAATCTTACAAATATTGCTTCATCGGTATTTTATGGTTGCTCAAGCCTCAAAAGCGTTACAATTCCCGACAGTGTTATAAGCATAAACGATTTTGCATTTGATTATTGCAAAAGTCTTGAAAGCGTAACAATTGGAAGCAATGTTATCAGTATTGGAAAATTTTCATTTTTTAGTTGTGAAAGCCTTGCAAGTATAGAAATCCCCGACAGTGTTACAAGTATCGGCAATTATGCCTTTTATAGCTGTTCAGGTCTTTCAAGTGCAACCATAGGTAATGGTGTAGTAAGCATTGGCGAAAATGCTTTTACATATTGCTCAAGCCTTGAAACCATTACAATCCCCAACGGGGTTACGAGTATCGGCAGTTCGGCTTTTTATAATTGTTCAAATCTAAAAAGTGTAATAATATCAAAGAGTGTAACCGGTATTGGCGACTACGCATTTAGTGATTGTGAGGATCTTACAATTTACGGATTCAAACATACTGCCGCTGAGAATTATGCCAATATAAATGAAATTAACTTTGTGGCTTTAGATGATTCTATCGGTGACGTAAGCGGTGACGGCACATTAAGCATAGCAGACGCAACAACAATTCAGAAGTATTTAGCTTCTATAACAAAGCTTACCCCCGAACAGCTTTTGCTTGCTGACTTCAACGGCGACGGCGTAGTAAATATCAGCGATGCAACAGCAATTCAGCGTGCATTAGTAAACAGCTAATAGTTTGCTTTATCATAAATATCGTAGGGAACGACCCCTGTGTCGTTCCTAATCGAAATTCAACTAATCTTTTAGGAACAACACAGGGGTTGTTCCCTACAATAGAACACAAACAGACAAATAACTGAAACCCCGTACCTGACCGATAAGGAGAAGTACGGGGTTTTCTATTCAACGTCATTTCTTTTAATCACAACGCACATTCGCCTTTTTCTCTTTTGAATAAAGGACTGATGCGTATATGCACGGGATTATGCAGGCGACTACGAGGAACAAACCGAGTCCGCCTAAAAGTACAGCCCAGCCGTTGAGCTTGAAAATCATTCCGACGATTGCGAGTATAACCATAACTGCACCCGAAATTACGCCGAGATAGCCGCCGAGCTTGTGCGTTTTCTTCCACACGGTTTCGCTTGAAAGCGTTGCAGGAATTCTTATGCCGAGTGAGCTGTTCTGCTTGATTTTCGGGAGCATATTGCTGATAAAGAGCATAAGCGCACCTGATGCCGCCGCTAAAATGTATTCAAAAGCATTTCCCATTTTGGTTGCTCCGCTTATGCAGGTTACTGTCAGATACCAGAAATCAATCAGGAAAAACAGGAATATTCCAAGCACTATTCTGCCGACATACTTCTGATTTTTCAGCTGATTTTCATAGTGCTCGGCAACAAATGAGTAAATCAGATAGATTATTCCGAGCACAATTATAATGCAGGGCATAAGCATTACAAACCACTTTGACGAATAACTGTCTGCCACGCCGTTGATATTGTAGTGCATAGGCACGATTTCAAGCGGTGATAGTGCAACATAAACCGCCGTTAATGCGGCGTTAACTAATGATAAAATCAAAAATGCAAATTTTTTCATACTAATCCTCTCCTCTTTTTGTAAGGTCTGAAAGCATACCGAGAATATCCTCAAGCACGCTCGTTTTGAGTGAATAAACTACATTCTGCCCCTGCTTTTCCGCATCAACAAGGTCAGCCTGCTTAAGAATGTTCAGGTGATTGCTGATTGACGGCTTTGTCATATTGAACTCGGCGGCAATTTCGCCTGCGTTCATATCCTGCTTTTTGAGCAGAGAAAGAATCTTGCGTCTGGTCGGGTCAGCCAGAGCTTTCCATACGTCACCCATTATGAGTCCTCCTTTTGATTGTTAGTTAATTAGATAATTGTCTAATTAACTAACTGCATTATAGCACCGTTTTTTATTGTTGTCAAGCATTTTTACCTGTATTTGCATTGCAATTTTTGCGGATATAATGTATAATACTGATTGTAATAAAATATTTTTACGGAGGAAAATTATGAACGGTATGATTAAAAAATACTTGCCTTATGCGGTCACTATTTTTGCTGTTTACCTTATTGCGCCGCTTTTATTCAGAAATCCTGCAATGTCTAACTTTGTTTCCATTGCATTTTACTTTATATTCCCCGGAACGGCTATTGCAAGCTCCGCAATTTACTGCTCCAAATACGGTCTTGACTTTCTGTTTGCTCTGATTGCGCCGATTGCGTACATTCCGAGTATGCTCATCTATTACGGCGGATTCAATCTGCCCAATATCATTCTTCTTGCTGTTTACCTTGCCGCAGGTATTTTCGGACTTTTCTTAGGCGATATCGCCTTTGGCGACAAGAGGCGCAAAAAAGAGGCTGAGGAAAAAGCTGAGGCTGAGGCTATGATGCTTGAGGCAAAAAGACGTGACGAGATTGAGCGTGAAAAAAGAGAAAAAAATGAATCATCGCAGTCATATGACGACGATGATTTTGATTACGATAAGTATATCTCGGATATTGACAAGCCTGTCAATGCTACCGACGCTGAAATTGACGATATTTTAAGCGAGTACGGCACCGGCAAGCACTAATCAGATACAGTAAAGATTTGTGTCCCACGCAGGAATATACGGGTGGTGGCGCAGGAAAATTTTGTATTCGGGATTTATCCGATTTATGAGAACCGGGAGCCTGAAAATATCTTCAAATCTATGATACGCTGCGAAATTCAGCTTCGGCTTGAAATTTTGCAGCGTGTTTTTCATTCCAAGCAGAGTTTCAAAGTCTGCGCCCTCAACGTCGGCTTTTACGTAGCTTGCCGAAATTCCGCAGAGGATTGAATCAACGCAGGCAACCCTCGTTTCTGTTCCCGTTTCGGCAATTGCGCTGTTGCGGCCTGCCTTGTTATTAAATGTGAGGACGGTGTTGCGGTTGTATGCGCCGAGCTGCCACAAGTCAATGTTTTTGAGGTTTTCACAATGCGCCTGCAATTTTGCAAAGTTCTTTGAGTTTGGTTCAAAGGCTATTATTTTTCTGTAACTGCCGCCGCAGCAGTGCAGAAATTCGTCAATCGTATCGCCGTTATATGCGCCCAAATCGACGTAAACCTCGTTGTTGCTGAGCCTTAAAATATTATTGAAAGCCTCGTCTTTGTCGGTGGTGATTTCATCAAGAAGTGAAAGCTCGCCGGTATAATAAAATTTGAGGACATTTTCATACACCTTTTTTGAAAGCTCGTCCGAAAGCAGGCTGTAGGCTTTTTCAATATCATCTCTGTTTTTGGCTATGAAATTGTCGTCAAAAAGATTATCGCCGAAAACAGGAACGCTCGGCACAAGCGTTGTGTGCTTTTTGGCAACCGATTTTATTGTATTCATCACGTCTGAAAGCTGACTTGCAAAGCAGAGTGCAATGTTAAAGTCGCCGTACTCCGCTTCAACCTCGGACAGCTTTTTGACCTTAAAGCCGTGAAAGCTCTGACCACGCACAAAATCGTCACTCGCCATAACTGCCCTTGCCGTTATGCCGAAGTGCTCAAAGGCTCCGAGCACCTTGTCGGCACCGTCGCCCATTCCGTAGAGGACAACAGGCTTGTTATCGGTTTTAAGGCGAGTCCATACACTTGTAAGGTTATTGAATATATTTTCCATAGCTTTATTTACTCCGCTAAATTTATTAATCTATATTTATCGTATATTTTTCATCATAGCCTTTTACGTAGCCGTAAAAGCAAAATACATTATCGCTTTCCTTAATACAATAATATTCTGTACCTAAATTATCAGATATATTAACATTGTTTACGTCATTTATAAGCTGTCCTGCACAGTATGTATCGCCTGTCTGATTTAACGTATATATATTTGCACTCCAATAGTTTTTGGTAAAAAGATGTTCTTTACTATATTGCGGATATGTCACTATTTTAAAGGAATCATTATCTTTTCCTACAAATAAAACATCTTGAGAATTATTATCTGAATAAATAATCATACACGAATTATCACCGTATATCACTTTATCTATATCTCCGTTCGCTGTATATTTAAAAACATCTTCCGGAGATGAAAAATCAATAAATAAATTTTCAAAAGGACAGACATATAATGCAGTTCCTAATATTGATACAACAGCAATACTTATAACACACATATAAATTTTCGTATGCTTTGATTTCAATCCTTTTATATTTCTTTTGCGATTTATTTTCTTGATAATTATGTATATAACAAGACATACCGGAAAAACAATAACCAGCCTGAATAAAGAATAAAGCATTACTAATTTTACCTTTCAATTAATCCGATTCCGAGCATAAAAAAACGCCCACCCTGTTGGGTGGACACTTTTATGTGTTGGCATCTCCCTATTTTCCCGGGCCGTCACCAGCCAAGTATTTTCGGCACCACTGAGCTTAACTTCTGTGTTCGGTATGGGAACAGGTGGACCCTCAGCGTCATCAACACCAACTTTTCAAGAGCTTATCTCTCAAGAACAATTGATATTATACTACATACTTTTACGTTTGTCAACACTTTTCTTGAATTTTTTTAAATTTTTTTAAAGGGCGGCTACATAGAGCCGCCCCGACATATTTTATCAAAAAATCAGCGCTCGGGCTTTTCGTCAGCCATACATTCAACAAGAACTGCCTTCTGTGCGTGAAGTCGGTTTTCAGCCTCTTCAAAAATCTCGTTTGCGTGTTCTTCAAACACGTCTGCTGTGATTTCCTCGCCACGGTGAGCAGGCAGACAATGGAGCACCATACACTCCTCGTTTGTAACAGCCATAAGCTCCTTGTTGACCTGATAGCCTGCGAATGCGGCTTCACGGATTTTCTTCTCCTCTTCCTGTCCCATTGACGCCCAGACGTCTGTGTAAACAACGTCGGCATTCTTTGCGGCTTCA
>JBJEOX010000329.1:0-7157 GCA_051880935.1 Ruminococcus sp. | reverse complement strand
GTTGTTGTCACTTTGCAGATATTCAAGCCTTTTCTCAACGGAAAGCCTGATGTTTTCCAGCTTTTGTTCATTTTCAAGTGAAAAAGTTTTGATTCTATCCTCAAGCTGGGACATTTTTTCTGTCTGGTTTGCAGAAATCATATCACCCATATTTTTAACAGTGCTCTGCATATGAGAAGAAAGCTCCTGCCTTTGAGTGCTCATTTGTCTGCCGATTTCATTTCTTACAATATTTGTAATTTCGTCTGTGCTAATTTGTGTGTTTGAACTGCTTTTCATAAGAATTAAGATAATGCTTATGATACCGACAATCAGTGCAGCAGCACACAAAACAATTAAAAGAATTTCAGTTAATTCCATATTTTACTCCTCAATGAATAGTATAGTATTATCATATCATCGGAGCAAATTTGTGTCAACCTAAAAAACAGTTTCTACTCGCTTAGTGCAGTTGTTTGGCGAATAGATGAATTTGTCAATATGACTTTCCGAAAAATAGTATTGCGGTTTTTGCGGATTGTATTTATAGTCGAAGGTATCTATTATAATCAGTTTAATTTTCATTTTTTCAGGAATAATACTTTTTATGTACACGCTCGCCTGCTGTCCGGCTTTCACACCGTCCTTACATTCAGCAAGTCCTGCAAGGTTAGGGGAGAGCTCTACAAATGCGCCGTAATTTTCTACACTCCTGACAATTCCCGATACAGTTTCTCCCGGAGAAAAGTTAGCGGCATTTTCCTCCCAAGTACCCAAAAGTTCCTTGTGGCTGAGGCTGATTCTTCCGTTTTCAATTGACTTGATAATCGCCTTTATATCCATACCTACCGTAAAGCGTTCTCTTGGGTGTTCAATACGGGAAACAGAGATTGTGTCAATCGGCATAAGCGCAACAATTCCGCAGCCTATATCTGCAAATGCACCGAAGTTTTCAAGGTGAGTTATTCTTGCGTCTACAACGTCGCCGCAGACAAGTCTTGAAATGTAGTCATCAAGGCACTGCTTCTGAGCAGCTTCTCTCGAAAGTACAGCGTATTTTTTGCCGTACTTGTCTGTATCAAAGCCTTTTACAATAAAACAAACAGGTCGATTAACCCTTGAAATTACCGCAATGTCACGCACTGTTCCTTCACGGATTCCGAGTGCACCGTCCTCTCTGGGAATAATCCCCTTCATAGAGCCGAGATTGACAATAAGATTGTGGTCTGAGTCACACATAAAAGCCTTTGCTTCGAGTATTTTTCTGTCACACATAGCTTCGTACAAAAGCTGCGGCGAATGAATAATATTTATGTTCTCCTGTTCAGAAATGAGTTTTCCCTCGGGTAGATATTCTGACATTTTAAAACCTCCGTAATATTTGGTTACAAATAAACATATGTACAAACGCAGCAATTTATTACACTTAAAAAAACTCACAAACCTTGCAAAATTTGCGCAAACTTGCAATTTTTCAGTATTTATGTTAAAATAATATTGTGTGTTTTAGAATATAATCCGGAAAGGAAACAGAATATGAATACGAATAAGTTTAGAAAGCTTTCAGGCGTTGTTTTGTGCGCCTTGATTTGCGTTTCTTCGGCTATTTCGTTTTCAGGATGCGAAAACGGAAAAACACAGTCTGCAACATCCGATGAAGTTGCAACAACCTTACCTTTACCTGCAAGCACTGCTGATGAAGCAACAGCTGTCGGTGCGCTTGAAAGCCTTGGAATTGATGCTTCCACACTCGGAATTGAACCGAATATTTTCCACGATACAGAAAACGAAGTCGGTTTTCAACTTGAAATGCCCAATGAGGGTGATACTATTGCAGTAGTCCATACTTCGATGGGCGATTTTACAATGAGATTTTTCCCTGAACAGGCTCCAAAGACAGTCACAAATTTTATTAACCTTGCAAAAGAGGGAAAATATAACAACACCACATTTCACAGGGTTGTAAGGGACTTTATTGTGCAGGGCGGTCACTGCGGAAATGACGAAAATGCTCCCAACGGAACAAGCTCCTACGGCACGGAATTTGAAGATGAGTTCTGCGACAGGCTGTTTAACATAAGGGGTGCCGTTTCTATGGCAAACTCTGCACAGGATACAAACGGAAGTCAGTTTTTTGTTAATCAGACAAGTGCCGAGGAATTTAAAAACAGCGGCGGCTGGGCAAAGCTTGAAAGTAACTGGGAAAATATAAAGACACAGCTTTCAAATTATAAGGATTCAAACCTGCTTTCAGCTTTCATTCAGAAGAACGGTAACAATTGTTATGACACAGAAATAGTCCCTGCTGAGGTGCGTTCGCTTTACGAAGCAAACGGAGGAAATCCATATCTTGACGGCGCATACAACGCAGTTGACAGAGGTCACACTGTTTTTGCGCAGGTAATAGACGGAATGGATGTTATTGATAAGATTGCCGTAGTCAAGGTTGATGAAGATAACAAGCCTGAGGAAAACATTGTTATCAAGTCGATTGATATTACAACCTATTCAGTGCAGGAAACACAGACGACTACACTGAGTGTAGGCACAACTTCAGCCGAGTAAAAAATAATTCATTAATATGCAGTTTCAGGAGTGTTTGTCAATGAGCAATTTACCTATTGTTGCAATTATGTATGACTTTGACCGAACGCTGTGTACCAAGGATATGCAGGATTACAGCTTTATTCCGAGTCTTGGAATGACTGAGAGCGAGTTCTGGCAGTATTCAAATGCGCTCGGACAGCGTGAGCATATGGATTCAATTCTTGCATATATGTATGCGATGGTCAAAATTTCCAAAGACAAGAACATTCCTCTGCTCAGGCAGAACCTTGTTGATATGGGGAAGAACGTTGAGCTTTTCAAGGGCGTTGAGGGCTGGTTTGACCGAATTACCGCATTTGGTAAAGCCAACGGTATGCAGGTGGAGCATTACGTTATTTCTTCGGGAATGAAAGAGATTATAGAGGGAACTCCGATAAGCAAATGCTTTAAAAGCATTTTTGCCTGTGAGTTTCTGTACGACGAAAACGGCAACGGCGTATGGCCGAAAACCGACGTAAACTACACCAACAAAACACAGTTTGTTTATCGAATCAACAAGGGTGTGCTTGACGTGGCAAACGATAATGACCTTAACCGTTCAATGCCCGACGACAGCAAGCGAGTGCCGTTTTGCAATATGATTTACATAGGAGACGGACTTTCGGATGTTCCTTGTATGAAGATGATGAAGGCATACGGAGGTTACTCAATAGCCGTTTATCAGAACAAGGACAGCAAGGTTGAGGATTTGCTGAAAAGGGGCAGAGTAGACTATATTTATCCTGCCGATTACAGCGAAAATACGGGACTTGACATAACAGTTAAGAATATAATCAGGAAAATGTCAATTTCCGAAACGTTGTATGATGAATATACCAAGCAGAAAAATTCGCTGTAATTATAAGCAAAACCAGAATTTGTCGGTGGAATTATAGCAACGTTGACGTAGGGACACGGCTCGCTGTGTCCCTACGATTGTAATACAAACGTTTCCTTTATAGCCGTAGGGGACGGCATCCCTGACGTCCCGAAACGTTACCTATATATCAATCTATAATTCGTGCAACCGTTTTTTCAAAATAATCCGATTTTTCCACCCGATTTGCCCGTCGAGGCACTCGACAAATTATGGTTTATCGAATATCATTTTGTAAAACAAAAACTGACCTTGATTTTTTCAAAGTCAGTTTTTTTAATGAGCAATTCAATTTGATTGAGTAAAACAGGATAATCAGATTTTGTTTGCAAGCGCTCTTTCAAGCCAGATGTCTGCAATATCCATTGCAAGGAACATACCCCTTTTTTCGCTTGACCTTACAAGCTGCTTTCTGGGTGAAAGATAAGGGTCGGTAGCCATAAGCTGAACTGCAATTCTGTCGGGAAGCTCTTTGCCGTCAACTTCCTTTTTTGATTTAATCTGCATCCTTATAACATACGGCTCTTCCATATTGCCGTAGTAAATCTCATCTCCGCAGCGCACAAGCGGTCTGCCCTTGTAGGTAGGAAATTCCTGTGCCTGTTTCTTGGTATCTGCCACAAGGCATCATCCTTTCTTAAACATTGAGGTATGACTTCACCAGTGCTTCAAGTAAGTCGTCACGGTCAATTTTACTTATAATATTACGAGCGTTGTTGTACGTTGTAATATAAGTAGGGTCCTCGCTCAGAATATAGCCGACAATCTGGTTAATCGGATTGTAGCCCTTCTGCCTGAGAGCGTCGTAAACGATAGTAAGGCTTGCCTTAATCTGGTCATCCTTTTCCTCGCCGAGTGAAAAAATCATTGTCTTATCCAACATACTGAAACACCTCCTATTCATCTATTATAATATATTTAAAAGCAAATTTCAAGCATTTTAAATAAAATGATTATAAAATATAGTTTTATTTTTGGAAAAAGAACAAGGGGCGTTTTACCGTCCCTTGTTTGTTGCTTTAAATTAATAGAAAATTGCTCCGAAATACTCGAACCACTCGGCTTATGCGTTTCTCAGCTTTACTCCGAGCTTTTCAAGATTTGCGATAACCTTGTCGATAATCTCCTGAACCTCGTTTGATGAGAGTGTTCTCTCGTTTGACGAGAACTCAAATCTTACGGTTATGCTGTGAACGGTTTCTGTGTCGTAGGTGTCAACAATCTTTGTATTCTTAAGAATTGCACAGCCTTCGTTTTTCCAGCTCTCGGCAAGGTCTGCGTAAAATACACCGCTCGGGATTTCAAGGCTTATGTCATAATCAATCGGCGGGAATTTTGACGGCTCTTCGTAAACGATTGCCGCATTTTCAGCATTAGTAAACTCGCTCATATCAATTTCGGCAAATACAATGCTTGCCTTTTTGTCAATCTTTTTGCCGACAACAGGGTGAACAACTCCGATTGTTCCGATTTCCTTGTCGCCAATCATAACTGTGTTGAGGTTTACGGGATGCTCATAGCTATGCTTTGGCTCTGCCTTCCTGAATGAAAGCGTTTCGTGCTTTAAGTCGCTTGTGATGACTGCGAGCATATCTCTTAACTCAAAGTAGAGCATCTTGACGTCCTTTGTCTTGCTGAAAAGCGTAACAGCAAGCTTTTTGCTTTCAATGCAGAGGTTGTTTTCGTCAACACCGTTTATAACACGTCCGATTTCAAAAATGCCGAAGTCGGTAGCGTAGGAGACGTTTGTCTTAACCTGACAAAGCTGAGTGGGAATAATTGAATTTCTGATTGTTTCAATGTTGGGATTAGTGGCGTTTGCAAGCTTAATATTATTCTCTACGGGAATATTAAGTGCTTTCAGCTCGTCGTTATACGCCCAAACATATGAATGAAGCTCGTGAAGATTGTATTTCTTAACAAGAATGTCCTTGATTTTGTCCTCGTTGCTCTTGACAGCGTCAACTCTGACGGGGTATAGGGGAGAACGAGTAGTGTTGATTTCAAAGTTATCATAGCCGTAAATTCTCGTGATTTCCTCAATTATGTCAGCCTTGAGCGTAACGTCCTTTGTGGCTCTCCATGACGGAACGACAACCGAGAAATTGTCGTTGTCGAGCGTTACCTTAAAGCCAAGGCTTGTGAGAGTTTTAACAATTGTGTCGTTGTCAATTTCAATTCCTGTGTAGCGGTCAACGAACTTCTTGTCAAAGTCGAGCGTAACGGTGTCATAATGGAAAGCGTACTCATCGGTAAGTGATGAAACAACCTTTACGTCGCTGTCGTACTTTTTGAGAAGATATAAGAATCTTGCAATTGCAACGTCGGTCATTTCGGGGTCAAGGCACTTTTCATAGCGCATAGAAGCGTCTGTACGGTGAGCAAGACGAACGGTAGATTTACGGATAGAAACAGCGTTAAAGGTAGCCGATTCAAGCGTAAGAGTTGTAGTATCGTCAACGATTTCCGAGTCAAGACCGCCCATAATACCTGCAATTGCAACGGGAGTGTTGTCGTTGCAAATCATCAGCGTGTTCTCGTCAATGTTGCGGTCAACACCGTCGAGCGTGCGGAAAACAAACGGTTTGTCAAAACGCTTGATTCTGATTTTTTCAACCTTGCGTGAATCGAATGCGTGCATAGGCTGTCCCATTTCGAGCATAAGGTAGTTTGTCAAATCGGCAAGGAAATTGATTCCTCTCATACCGCAGTAATAGAGCCTTATTCTCATATTTACGGGGCTTACGTTTCTCTTGATATTCTCAACCTGCAAACAGCTGTAACGCTGGCAGAGGTCGTCCTCAATCTTCATATCAACCTTTTTGAGTGTTTCGTAAGCTTTTAAATCGTCAACGTCAAGCGGCTTTAACTCTCTGCCTGCAAGTGCGGCAAATTCTCTTGCAATGCCGTAGTGCCCCCAAAGGTCGGGACGGTTTGTAAGCGATTTATTGTCAACCTCGAATACGATATCGTCAACCTCGTAAACATCCTTAATGTCTGTGCCGTTTGCAACGTCGTCGGTGATATCCATAATTCCCGAGTTGTCGTCGGAAATTCCGATTTCAGCCTCACTGCAACACATTCCGTATGAAGTAAAGCCTGCAAGCGGACGGGGAGCTATTGTAATATCTCCGATTTTTGCGCCGACCTGTGCAAATGCAGTTTTCATACCTACTCTTACGTTCGGAGCACCGCATACAACGTCGGTAAGCTCACCGTTGCCTGCGTCAACCTTTAAAAGGTGGAGCTTCTTTGAGTCGGGGTGATTTTCAACCGACTTGATTTCGGCAACAACAATTCCGCTGATGTCCGAGCCTTTATGGAAAATCTCGTTTTCAACCTCTGCTGTTGAAAGAGAAAACTTGTGAATAAGCTCAAGCTTGTCAAGACCGCTGAGGTCAACAAAATCCTGAATCCAGTTCATTGATAAAAACATATTAGATACCCTCCTTATTCATCATCGGTAAACTGTGAAAGCGACTTGAGGCTTCCGCTGTTTAAATCTCTGATGTCCTTGATTCCATACTTCATCATTGCAAGTCTTGTAAGACCAAGACCGAACGCAAAGCCTGTATACTCTTCGGGGTCGATTCCGCCCTCTCTTAAAACGTTCGGATGAATCATTCCGCAGGGGCAAAGCTCAAGCCAACCGCTGTGCTTGCAGGACGGACAGCCGTCGCCGCCGCAGATAAGACAGCTTATGTCAAGCTCAAAG
>JBJEOX010000328.1:0-7172 GCA_051880935.1 Ruminococcus sp. | reverse complement strand
CATAACAAGGAGCTGTCGATTTGACAGCTCCTTATTTTACGTCAATTTGACTGAGACAGCATTTTGAAAAGCCCTTTTGTACGCAAGGCTACGATTAATGATGCTACGCCTGCAAATAATACGACAATATATTCAAATCCGCTGCTGAATTCAAAGAGGAATCCGTAAAGCGCACTTCCGACGGGCTGGGCGCACATACAAACTGTCAGAATAACCGAATATACCTTTCCTATTAAATTCTGCGGAGTTTCCATCTGAACAAATGACATCATCTGAATTGTAAAGATTGTTGAAAACGCCATTATTATCATACAGCAGACGGTTATTACAATATAATTTAATTCCGCAAAAGAAAATAGCATTAGTGAAATCCCTATCGGAAACACTGTCAATGCACAGACAGCAAGCAGATTTCCTGCCTTTTGAATATTAAGCCTTTTACCGAAAATTCCTGCGCAAACACCCCCGGCAAGACCGCCTACGGCAAGCGCACCCTGAGCAAAACCGCAGAGCTGATTTGCCCATACCGAGTCAAAGCTGAGCACCTCAGTCACAAGATACGGCAGACCTACGATAATCATTGATGACATAAAAAGATTTATTGCACAAACTATCAGCAAGCCTTTGCCGATTATCGGTTTTTCTTTGTAGATAAATCGTATGCTCTCGGCAAAATCATTCTTTGCTATATTCAGAATACTGCCGTTTGACGCCTGCTTTGTAAATGGAATTTTAATGAAAATTTCCATAACCGCAGAGATTACAAAGCAGACAATGCAAACGAGAAGTACGGGTTTGAGTCCGTAAACGCTGTAGAGTATTCCGCCGAGAACGGGACCTAAAAGATTAGCCAATGAGCTGACGGCATTAATAACGGAATTTGCCGCCATATAGTTTTCTTCACTCACAAGTGCAGGTATGCTTGCCTGAACCGACGGCTGATACGCTCCTGCGATTCCGTATAACAGCATAAGTACAATTGTAAGCAGAATCACGATGTTCATTGCTTCCATAAGCAAGGAAAATACTATGACAATTGCCGCTGTAAAGAAGTCGAGTACAACCATAATATTTCGCTTGTTAACTCTGTCTGCAATAATTCCACCGACCGGTGAGAGCAGAATTGTGGGGATAAATGCACAGGCTGTTACCGTTCCGTATAGTGCAGACGAGCCTGTTATATTGAGCAGATAAAGCGGCAAAGCAAATCTTATAGCGGCGTTGCCGAAAAGTGAAATTATCTGTCCTATAATAACGAGCCTGAAATCCTTTGAAAAACGTCTTTGTTTCATTTTACGACCTCATTTCTTTTTTCTCCGAGAGAATATTGCCAATGTGTTTTTTCTCAAAAAACATTTCTTTATTTAGCATAACAACAATCACCGCCGCAATAGTAACAACAATTGTTTCCACACATTTTGTCCGGGGAGTCATAGCGATTTTTTCCTGCATTGTGTTTACAAACAGGTGAAAAATTATGCACGCAAGCATACTGCGGTTGTTTTTGACATACACCCACGTTGTGAGAAATCCCATAGGAACAACGCTTATTAAAAAATTGAGCATATAGCCTATTCCTAACTCTCTCAATCCATAGTGATATGTTCCCTCAATCCAGAAAAGCGGCAAGTGCCACAGTGCCCATATACAGCCGAAAATTATCGATTCGGTAAACCATGTAAAATACGACGCAACAGAGTCCTCTCCGTAGCCTCTCCAGCCAAGCTCCTCTATCACCGAGGCGAGTAAAATTGTAAGCAGAGCCGATGTTCCGCCGATTGAAAATGAAAAGTCCTCTGTAAAAGCAAACTGGTCTGCCGACTGACCGAAAAGCAATGAGAGCAGAATTGAAAAAACAACTATAAGTGCAAAGCTTAAAACTGCAATCAGAATATTGAGCGGCTTTATTCTGTAGAATCCGACAAGCTTGCGTTTCAGGTCATTTTTCAGTGCTTTGCTTTTTGATGTTGCAACAGTCACTACCGCTGTAACGGCAGGAGTGAAAAGTCCCAAAAGCATCAGAATCATTGAAATTCCGTTCTCGTCTCCAAGACTGCTAAGCACTGCCGCTGAAATCCAGAACAGCCACGTAACTGCAAAGCAAATAATATAAAATCTAATCGGTTTGTACTTGTATCCGTCCATCAATTGAACCTCCTTTTGTGATACCCCGATTATAGAAAAATCAACTTTGCCACACAAGCAATTCGGGTTTACAAATCGGATATTTTCCGCTACTTTGCGTTGCATTTGCGGTTGCTGTCGGATTTTTGGGATATATAGAAAGAAACCGACTCAAAAGCAAGTCGGTTTCCTGTAAAATATTATGGAGATTAAATTCTGATAAAGAAATTTAAAACATAAAGTTCAGGCGGTTTTGCAAAATTCAAAACCGCCTGTTTTATATTTACTATTTTATATATTAAGAATCATCTATCTTTTCGCTTTAACTAACCTTAAAGCTTATCAAGATAATCGGATATAGACTCTCGATTTTTCTTTTCTCCAAAATAAATCCATATTAATATCGGCATATAAAATATACATGAGTATAAAATTTCTTTAATATCAAGGAACACAATCTCAAATATAAAAGCTAAAATAACACAAGCCAGTATAACAGGTCCACTGATTATTATTCCCTTCATTTTGGTAACGTTGTTTTTTATATTATAATAACCTATAAAATAAGACTTTAGCAATTGTAATGTACCTCGACTTCCTGTTTCTCCGCTCTCATAATACAATACAATTTTACGATTCTTATTATAAATCCAATTAATTCCATAATTCTCTGAAGAACAAATTTGAGATGTTATTTTTTCAGAAAAAACAGAAGATACTTTATTAATATTTTTTATGAATATCATTATTGGGAAATCCTCCATTATTTAGTAAACGGTAAAAAATTTGGATACATATAATGTAACTGTACTGCTTGTATTTTACCTCATAGTCACAAATTTGTAAATAGATAATTATCTGAATAAAATATATCGAGCTTGCCCTATTATAATCTCAGGGCAAGCTCTTTTTGCTTTTACTTGATTTTTTCGGTGTAGTCGAGGGCTATCCAGCCTGCGCCGCTTTTAAGCTTGCCCCATTTTGTTGCGCCCTTGCCTGTTTTTTCTGCAACGATTGTATATGCGCCGCCTTGTGCGATTGCGCCTACAATAGCATAGTCGGTTCCTGCACCTTTTCGGATATTAACACCGTCAGAGGGCGTGATTCTTACGATATAGCTTTTGAAAGCTGATGAAGTGCCTGAGCTGCCTGATGATGAAGTGCTTGAGCCTGATGATGCAACATACTTTACGCCAAAATATGAGCAGAGTCCCTTGCAGATTGCTTCGCCGATTTTTGAAGTGTTATTGATTATCCAGCTTGCACCTGTCTTTGTGTCGTGGAATTCGCACTCAACGTAGACGGTGAGCGCCTTGGGCACGTTGATTTCATAGAGCCCTGTCTGATAGCTTATGCTGTCGGCTGTGCCGGGTGAGATTTTTCCAAGCTCATTCAGAATTGCCTGACATGCCTTTCTGCCGTTTGAATTAAGGCAGAAAATTCTTGTCCCTCCTGTCACCTGACCATTATACGCATTTGTGTGAATCGGCATATGAATGTCAGCGTTAAAGCTGTCGGATTCACTACAGCGATTCTGCATACTGTCGCCCGACTTGCCGACCTTTACTTCGAAGCCGCAGCGTTTAAGTGCCGTTGCCGTTGCACTTGCGATTTTATCGCACTGAGCCATTTCGTTTGTGTTGCCCGTTGCGTAGTAGTTTGCAAACTGGTTTGACGGGCTTAAATATATTCTTTTAGCCATTCTTATCTTCCCCTTTTTCAATATTCATTACTGCCGCCGCTCCTGCCGACAAAGCAGAAATTGCAAGACCGATTAATGCGTTTTTTACTACGTCATTGTCGGCAAAATTCACTCCGCTGAAATATAACGTAATATTTGTAAGCACGTAGCCGATTGCAGTCTGCAAGAACGTGCGCAAAGCACGGATAAGGCAGTTTTTTGTAAAACATAAATTTAATTTTTTCATAATCTGATGTCCTTTCAATGTGCATTACCGCACACTATTATCATACGGTATTGCTCTGATTTTGTTCGTTTTCAAGGTCTGAAATGCGGTGGTCGGCTGTTTTCAGCTTGTTTTCAATCACCGCTTCGTGCTGTTCAATAAGATATACACGCTCAATCAGGTTATTATGCTTGTCAACCTTTTTCTCGAGCTGTTCAATCCTGTAATTTGACAGCCTTGACGTTGCAAATATGCCCGCAAGCGTGCCGATTAGTGTACCTGCAAACGAAAGCAACGCCAGAATAATCTGTTCGCTCAATTTATCACCTCCACTTACAGGGCAAAAAAAAGAAAAGTTGCATAAAAGTATGCAACTTTCCGAAAAAAATATTTTTTTATTTTTAAAAACACCTGTTATGAGCAACGAGGGCGTCGCTAACTACAGTATAATTTTATTGAATTATTTTTCAAGCAGAGGTTTGAGATACTGTCCTGTAAAGGATTTTTCGTTTTCGGCAACCTTTTCGGGAGTTCCGAGCGCCACGATTTCTCCGCCCATATCTCCGCCCTCGGGACCGAGGTCGATTATATAATCGGCGGTCTTTATCAAATCGAGGTTATGCTCGATTACCACAACAGTATTTCCGCCCTCAACGAGGAGCTGGAGCACGTCAACAAGCCTGTGAACATCGGCGATATGAAGTCCTGTTGTCGGCTCGTCAAGAATATAAATCGTCTTGCCCGTACTGCGCTTTGAAAGCTCGGTTGCAAGCTTTACTCTCTGTGCCTCACCGCCCGAAAGCGTGGTTGCAGGCTGTCCGAGCTTGACATAGCCGAGTCCGACATCAAACAGGGTTTTCAGCTTCCTGTAAATTTTCGGGATATTTGCAAAGAACTCCATTGCCTCTTCAACCGACATTTCGAGCACGTCGCTGATTGACTTACCCTTGTACTTGACTTCAAGCGTTTCACGGTTGTAGCGTTTTCCCTTGCAAACCTCGCAGGGAACGTATACGTCGGAGAGAAAGTGCATTTCAATCTTGATGATTCCGTCGCCCTGGCAAGCTTCGCACCTGCCGCCCTTTACGTTAAAGGAGAATCGGCTCTGAGTAAAGCCGCGCATTTTTGCGTCCTGTGTTGAGGCAAACAATGCCCTGATGTCGGTGAACAATCCCGTATATGTTGCAGGATTTGAGCGAGGTGTTCTGCCAATCGGACTCTGGTCGATTGCGATTACCTTGTCGAGATTTTCAAGTCCCTTAATCTCCTTATGCTTGCCCGAAATTGTCTTTGCACCGTTCAGCTCACGTGCAAGGGTTTTGTAGAGGATTTCGTTAATCAGCGAGCTTTTTCCCGAACCAGAAACGCCCGTTACGCAGACAAGTTCTCCGAGGGGGATTTTTACATTGATATTTTTTAGATTATTCTGCTCGGCACCCTTGATTTCAAGGAATTTTCCGTTGCCCTTTCTGCGCTTTTCGGGAACGGGAACACAACGTTTTCCGCTTAGGTACTGACCTGTGATTGATTTTTCGCAGGCTTTTATTTTTTCAACGTCGCCTGTGCAGACAATCTGACCGCCGTGTATTCCGGCACCCGGACCTACGTCAACAATGCAATCGGCGGCATACATAGTGTCTTCATCGTGCTCAACGACAATTACCGTATTTCCTAGGTCACGCAGACGTTTGAGAGTGTTCAGCAGCTTTTCGTTGTCACGCTGATGAAGTCCGATGCTCGGCTCGTCGAGGATATAGAGAACGCCCATCAGCGAGCTTCCTATCTGCGTTGCAAGCCTGATTCGCTGACTCTCGCCGCCCGACAATGTACCCGAGCTTCTTGACAGCGTGAGGTAGCCAAGACCTACGCTCTTTAAGAAATTGAGCCTTTCTATTATCTCCTTGATTATTTCCTCGGCAATAATCTGCTCCTTTTCGGAAAGCTCAAGCTTTTTTACAAAGTCGAGTGCGTCAACTACCGACATTTTACAAAACTGTGAAATATTTATTCCGCCGACTGTTACGGCAAGGCTCTCCTTTGAAAGGCGTTCGCCGTGGCACTCGTCACAAGGGATTTCAGTCATATATGAGCTTATTTCGTCCTTTATCCAACTACTGCCTGTCTCTCGATAACGGCGTTCAAGGTTGTTGATTATGCCTTCAAAGCTCTGCTCATAGCTTCCGCTTCCGTAAACAGACTTGCGGTTTATCGTAAGCGTTTCGTCGCCTGTGCCGTAGAGGATTTTGTCTATTACTTCTTTTGGAATGTTTTTCAGCGGCTCTGTGAGTGAAAAGTTGTATTTTTTAGCAAGTGCTTCAAAATACATTGTCGCAATTGAACTGCCCTCCATAGCCCAGCCGCTTCCCTTTATGCCGCCGTCCTTTATGCTTTTATTCCAGTCGGGAATTATTTTATTCTCGTCAATCTTCAGGAACACACCAAGTCCCGTACACTTAGGACACGCACCGAACGGATTGTTGAATGAAAACATACGAGGTGATAAATCGTCAATGCTCATACCGTGCTCGGGACAGGCGTACTTCTGCGAAAATGTTACGTCCTCTCCGCCCGAAAAATTAACAACTATAAGTCCTCCTGCAAGCTTTGACGCCGTTTCTATACTGTCGGCAAGACGTGACATTATTTCGGGTTTGATTACAAGACGGTCAACAACAACCTCGATATTATGCTTTTTATTTTTCTCTATCGGAATTTTTTCTGACAAATCATAGATTATTCCGTCAACACGTACACGCACAAAACCTGACTTTCTTGCGCTGTCGAGCACCTTTGCATGTTCGCCCTTTCTGCCTTTTACAACGGGTGCTAAAACCTGAATTTTAGTGCCCTCGTCATAAGACATTATTTTATCCACAATCTGGTCAACCGTCTGCTGACGAATTTCCCTGCCGCAGACTGCGCAGTGCGGAACGCCGATTCTTGCGTAAAGCAAACGAAGATAATCGTAGATTTCGGTTACCGTTCCGACTGTTGAACGAGGATTTTTGGAAGTGGTTTTCTGGTCAATTGAAATTGCAGGCGACAACCCCTCTATGCTTTCGACATTCGGCTTGTCCATCTGACCGAGAAACATTCTTGCATATGATGAAAGGCTTTCAACATAGCGGCGCTGTCCCTCTG
>JBJEOX010000327.1:0-7224 GCA_051880935.1 Ruminococcus sp. | reverse complement strand
ACACGGCTCGCCGTGTCCCTACGTCAACGTTGCTGTAATTCCACCGACAAATTATGGTTTAAATGCATTTGTGTTATTTCTTTGAATATGCGGTTTTAACCGTCACTCCCGGCAGTTTGCCGAGCTTGCCCGAAACCGAGCTTATAACGTCAAGCTCTGCATCAATTACTATGCTTATTATGCTGATGTTTTTCTGTTTATACGGGATTCCCAGCCTGCCGATTATGCAGTCGGCGGCGGTATGTAAAATCTCGTTTATCTGCGGTGTTGAGTCGGGATTTTCAACAATTATGCTGATGACTGCAACACGTGTTTCGTTTTGATTTGTGTTCATTTTTTCTCCTAAAAACAAAAGCGATGCCGAAAGACACCGCCAGAATAGTTACTTATAATAAGACAGGTGCAAAAAGATGCACTTATCCCATTGTAAAAGCCTTGCGTTGTCTTATGCGTCAATTAAATTTCAGCGTCAGAACTGCATTTTGCAAAGTATTTAATTGTAATTTAAAAGCTTCTGCTTCCGCCGCCGCTGGAGCCGCCTCCGCCGCTTGACGAGCCGCCTGATGAACCGCCTGACGACGAAGAAGATTCCGTTGTTACGCTGACATGCTTTGTAAGGAAAACATCCTGCCTTGCCGTAAGATTAGTTACGCTGTTTGAGCGCAAATCGTATGTGCCTTCCTTGCCGCTGTTCTTGTATTTACGGACAATAACGAATACAACAATTGTCGCAGCTGCAAGTGCAACGACTCCAAAAATTATTCCATAGTGCCTTAGCACATAAAGCAGAGCATTGTCCTCTTTTTCCTGAATATCAATGTTTTCGTTCGACTCGCCCTCGGGAATACCGTAGTCATAATACTCTGACGAATAGCTGATAAAATAAGCTGCTGCCTCGTAATAAAGCCCTTCTTTAAGACAGCTCTGCACATCGTCAAGAATTGTATCCACACGATTGTCGCTGAAATAGTACATCGCATCGCCCTTGGTGCGAAAATCAACTGCTCTGCCCTCCATATCAATTGTGAGCATAACGCCTGCGGTCGTTTTGCCGTAGTTATCGGCATAGTACCTGTTTGTGTGCGGCTTGATGTTGTCTGCGTCATAGCCGTCGTAATTTGTATATATAACAGCCATCCAGCCTGTTTTTTCGCTCAAAGCGTCAAGCTGACTCTGTAATTCGGCTTTCTCGCTTTCCGAAAAAAGACTTGCATTGTCGGTGATAACACCGCTTGCCTGTGCAAAGACACAAACTGATGTACAGAGCATAAGCATTACTGCACAGAAAAGAGCGGAAATTCGTTTAGTGTATTTCATCATAAGAACAGCAAACCTCCCAGCAGACCGAGTGCAAATACTGCAACGGCGATAATCGCAAAGAGAATTGCAAGCTTTGCTTTTGAGGTGGGCAGCTTGCCGTAGGTTTTGCCCGTCTGACCGTTGATTGCGAACGGGTAAATCTCACCATTGTACTTGTAGGTTACAACCCACACGGGAAGCAGGGTGTAATTCCACGATTCAAGGTCAACTTTATCATTATAGTTTTCAACTCTGACAGATGAAAAATCTTTCATTGTGTCTTTCAAAAGCTGTTGACAGTACTGCTGCATACGCTGTTGAACAACGGCGTTTACGTCGCTTTGCTCGAGGTCACGCTTTTCAGCCTGAAATCCCGAAAGGTAGGACATTGAAAAATCGTGAGCCTTCGATAAATCAAACGGATGAACGCATTGGAGCATATCTCTGTCCTGACTTTTCAGCGCACGCTCAAAGACGTTTTTTATAATCAAATCACCGCTTCTTTCAAGGCGGTAAACGCTTGTTTCGGTGTAGCGTTTACTGCCAACACTGTAGGTGCGCACCTTTTCGCCTGTTGCAGTCATATTAGCCTGTCGCTGAGAGTCTACATACCAGTAGGGGAAGTAAACTCCCGTCAGCTTTTCAAACTGGCTTTTGCTTGCAAAGCCCTTGGCAAGAAACCACTTTTTCTTGCACATTTCAAGGAATTTTTCAATAGCCTTTTCCTTTGAAAGTGCAAAGGGAATGATTCGGTTGGGCTTGAATTTACCTGAAAGTCTGCCGCCGAGAACAACGGGGTTCTGGCAGTAGAAACAAGTTGTTGCGGCAGTTGACGCTGTTGTGACAACCTCTGCGCCGCAGCTCGGACAGGTGTAAACAACTGCATCCTCAACCTCGCCCTCGCCCTGCTGATTCTGCTGTGCCTGACGCTGTTGCGCCTCAGCTTCAGCCTTTTCAGCCTGACTTTGTTTTGCCTCACGCTCGGCGTAAATCTGCTGAATTTTCTGTTCTTCAAAATCCGACATACAGTATTCGCAGCTGAACATCTGCTTGTCGGGATTGAATTTCAGCGGAGCGCCGCAGTTAGGGCATTTATAGTTAACTGTAGCCATAGTGTACCTCTCAATAAGTGTGGAGTTGTTTTGAATGCGGAATTAACGGTCGTTACGCTCCGAATATATAATAACTTGTGTTGTTCGGAAAGGCTTGTAAGCTGAATTTATATTCACATACTGCTCAACTAATTCCGAATTACGCATTCCGAATTATGAATTAAAACACTCCACACTAAGAATTATGCTTTAGTTCCGCACTCGGGGCAGAATTTTGCGTTTTCGTTAAGCTCGGTACCGCAGTTTGTGCAGAAACGCTTTTTGGGTGCTTCGGGCTTTTTAGAGCCGCATTCCGAGCAGAACTTGCCCGAATTCACTGCGCCGCAGGCACAGGTCCATCCGCCTGCCGGCTGAGCCTGAGCTGTCTGTGCCGGCTGAGGTTGCTGAGACTGAGGTTGCTGAGGCTGAGCGCCGTTATTATTCATCTGCTGCGGCATCTGCTGAGGCTGCTGGTTGTTGTAGTGCGGATTCTGCTGGTAGCCGCCGAGAATACCCGAGCCGGCATTCATACCAACACCCATACCCATAAAGCCTGCCATTGCGCCGTTTGAGTTTGAGCCTGCTGCCTTCATACCCTCTGCAACATTAGCGGCAACATAGCCCTGCTGAACTGCTGCATCAGAGAGCATTGCGCCCTTGTTTCTCATATTGATAAGATCTGTGCTCTCATCGTTATAGGAAATATTGATAAAAACTGACTGCACCTGGAAACCACGCTGCTGCTCCCATTCCTCGTCAAGAGTCTGAGCCATATACTGACCGAACTCACGGGACTTGCCCTTGATAAAGCTGATTCTTAAACCGTCAGCCGAGTAATTATTGATAGCCGAGCTTAACGCTGTTTCGAATTCTCCGCTGTACTGCAATGCCTTTGTTTTGTAGTCAAACGGCTCGCAGGCAGTAACGAGTCCCTTGTCGACTACCTCCTGATAGAATTTAAGAGGATCGGTAATCTTGATTGAATATGTACCGTGCGCACGGAGGAAAAGCTCTGCATTGTAAAAGCTGTCGAAATAGTTTACTATATTCCTTGTGCCGAAAGTAATACCCGGAATTTCAGCAAGGTTGATGTAGATTACATACTGCGACTGTGACGGGATTCCGCCGTACTTGATACGGGAGAAGGTTTCCTTGAGAGAGTCGCCGAACTGACCGCAGAAAAGCGACGGCATTGAGCTGTTGCTTACCTGATAGTAGCCGGGCTCTGCCGTAAAGTCGGCAACCTTACCGCCGTCGATAAGGAGCATACACTGGTTGTCGTAAACCTGAATAACAGAACCGTTTGATACTGTGTTCGGTGTGCCCTTTGTGTTCTGAGATTTGCCGTGTGTTACCTTTACGCCCGGAACCATTGCGATAGTTCCGCTCATCTGTCCCGGCTGAATAACCTCCTGCCAGGAATCTGCCAAACCGCCCTTGATTGAGTTTATGGCTGCTCTGATAATACCCATAGTTTTTTCTCCTTTGTTATTAATTTTATATGTTAGCGGGTTGAATTTATCTTTATAATAATATTTTTCAAAGAAAAATGCAAGAAAATACTGAAAATAATTGAAAGAAAAATGATAATTGCGTAGTAATACGGCGAATAGGTGGGAATTTTGCAGAATCGCAGGAGGTTATCAATCGTGACATGCGTCATATAAAGCTCAAGCGAAAGCGCACCTGCACCTCTTAAAATGGCTTTAAAACGCTTGAAATTCACCTTTGACAAAAGCCACACACAAATATATATGAGCGAAATTGAAAAAAGTGCAAATTCCCAGCGTGAAAATGAAATTTGTGTTGCGATTACGCCGTATCGCTGTAAAATTCCGAAAATATGTACGGCTAAGCCGAGCAGAACAAGAATTAAGTCGCCGATTTTAAAACTGTCGTTTTTGTAAATCCGCCTGCCCGAATATGCGCCGAACAGGAAAATCGGGAGTCTGTTTACCGCAATTTCAATGTTGTCGTAAACAACGGGGAAAAACTGCCTTAATACAAGCGACAAGCCTATGCTGACGCTGACCGACAGAATGAGAAAGGCGGTTGCGTGCTTTCCGCTGAACATTCTGAAAACAAGCGGAAACGCAAGGTACACAAGCACAATAAACGCTATGTACCAGAGCACCGAGTCGCCCTCAAGCCAGAACGACAGAAAGCTGAAATCGTACAGAAATTCGCCCAAACTCTCGCCCTTTGCAAGCAAATCAAGCGCAATCCGGAAAACTGCGCCCCACAAGGCATAGGGAATCAGCACCCTTGACATTCTTTTTCGGTAGAAATTCAGAACATTGCCGTTCTTTGACATTGAAAAGTACAGTCCCACGCCCGACAGAAACAGAAACAGCTCAACTCCTACCGAGCTGATTACGTTGTCGTAAGCAAAGGCTAAAGGGTAAAGCGTGCCTGAGCCGTGCTCCCTTATGCGCAGGAAAAAGTGGAAAATCATTATAGAAATGATAGAAAATCCGAACAGCTCATTTCGGAATCTGCTTACAAGTCCGAGATTGAATTGATTATCGGTTTTCATATCAATACTGCCTTTTTGACGTTGTCTGCTCACGAACGGAGTCGAACTTCCACACTCTTCCGTTAAATTCGATAATTCCTGTTCCGCAGTATTCGCAGAACTTTCTGCCGAGGTTTGTAATCGGCGCACCGCAGTTTGGACAGTTTAAGCCGACAGCCTCAGCCGCACCGAACTTTTCAGCGTCCTGAACGTAGACAAGACCGATTTCATAAACCGTCTGCTGTTTCAGGCTTTTGTCGCCGAAAACAACCGAGCCGTTTTCGTTCTCAATGTACGAGTAGTGTCCAACCGAAAGCTCAAACAGAATCGTGACCGTTGCGCCTGTCTTTATGTAGCGTGCAATCTGCACGTTGTGGATTACAACTTCTCTGAAAATCTGCTTTACGTTTCGGGCGTTCAAATCTTCTATTATTCCCTGAACGTAGTTTTTGAGAGTGACCGAACATTCCTCCGAAAGCGCAGAGGCTTTTTTAGTCTGAACGGCAGTAAAGTAACTGCGCAGAAGCGACTTTGCTTTGTTCTTGTAAAGCTCGTAGTCAAACTGCGGAAAATCACGCATAATCTGCGGAAGATAAACCGAGGTCATTGCGTGGAGCGAGCGTGGAGTTTCGCTCATTTCTTCCTTTTGCTTGTTGATTCCGTCAATAAAACTATTCGTGCCGAAAAGCGAGCGTGAAACGTCACGCAGTTTGTGCTTGATTACAACAACGCCGACAGCAACGGCAACGACCGAAATTGCAACAATAACTAATGTTGTGATTAATGCAGAGTTGATAACATACACCTCATTTCTGTTAGAGCGGAAAAATTGTAGAGGCGAACTGTGTTCGCCATAATGCATAAATTGTGAACAATTTATGCATAGGGACGTCCGGGAAGCCGCCCCGAAACGTCATTAATACATCAAGTTTATTTTTGAAAACATACTTTTCCAAACATCACGCATTACTATAAAATTACTGCTCTTTAATTTCTATGCCCAGAACGTCAAGGCTTTCCTTGTCAACGGGTGCAGGGCAAGCTGACATAAGCTCGCTTGCGTTCTGTACCTTCGGGAATGCCGTAACATCCCTCAGACTGTCAGCCTTGCAGAGGAGCATTGCAATTCGGTCAAGACCGATTCCCATTCCGCCGTGAGGCGGTGCACCGTACTTGTAGGCTTCTACAAGGAATCCGAATTTTGCTTCGATTTCTTCGTCTGTGAGCTTTAACGCCCTGAACATTTTTTCCTGTAATTCGGGGTCGGTGATACGCATTGAGCCGCTCGAAAGCTCAATGCCGTTTAAAGTAAGGTCAAACGCCTTTGCAATTACCTTTGACGGGTCGGTGTCGAGGTACTGTAAGCAATCCTCCTTTGGCATTGTGAACGGGTGGTGCATTGCAAGCCACTCGCCGCTCTCGTCGTCGTACTCAAAGAACGGGAAGTCAACAATCCAGAGGAACTTGAACTCGTCGGGGATAATGTCAAGGCGCTTTGCAACTGTAAGACGGAGTGCGCCGAGGGTTGAAAGCACCGTGCTTGTCTTGTCGGCTACAATCAGAATGACGTCGCCTTTTTCTGCGCCGAGTCTTTCATAAATTGCGCTCATTTCCTCGTCGGTCATAAACTTCTTGAATGATGCGTTAGGCTCGTCAACCCATCTTACATAGGCAAGTCCCTTTGCACCGATTCCCTTTACGTACTCGGTGAGCTTGTCGATTTCCTTTCTTGTGTAAACAGAAGCCGCATTCTTTGCAACGATTGCACGAACCGAACCGCCGTTTTCGATTGCACCTGTGAACACACCGAAGCCGCAGTCCTTTACAAGGTCGGAAATGTCCTGAATTTTCATATCAAAGCGGATGTCGGGCTTGTCGGAGCCGTAGTTTTCCATAGCCTCTTTGTAGGTCATTCTCTCAAACGGAGTTTTCAATTCCTTGCCGAGAACGTCCCTGAAAATTCTCTTGAAAAGTCCCTCGTTGATTTCGAGAATGTCCTCAACGTCAACGAACGAAAGCTCCATATCAATCTGAGTAAATTCGGGCTGACGGTCGGCACGCAAATCCTCGTCACGGAAACAGCGTGCAAGCTGAATGTAGCGGTCAAAGCCCGACACCATAAGGAGCTGTTTGTAAATCTGGGGCGACTGGGGCAGAGCATAGAACTTGCCGTTGTGGATTCTTGACGGAACAAGGTAATCTCTTGCGCCCTCGGGGGTGGACTTAATCATCATCGGAGTTTCAATCTCGATAAAGCCGTTCTCTGCGAAGTAGTCACGTGCGGTTTTTGCAAGCTTACTGCGCATCATAATGTTTTTC
>JBJEOX010000326.1:0-1535 GCA_051880935.1 Ruminococcus sp. | reverse complement strand
GGGAGTATCATTTAAAATATACTTCTTACAAAGCTCCTCAAGCGGAACACCCGACAAGGGCTCTGCAACAAGCTTTGAACCTGTCGATTTAATGTAGTTGTTCATACATTTTGCCATTCCGGGGGCGTTTATTCCGTAACCCGTATAAACATCTCCTGCATAGGCGCAGTTCATATCCGGACCGTAAAGATTACCGTCAATTCCGTAGTAAACAGGCTTTATCACAAGATAATTGTCAACAAACTTAACTTCATCAATATCAAATTTATAATACTGCAAAAGCATTGTGCACGCATATGTTTCGCAGGCGGCTTTAAGAGTGCTCTGTTCAATAACGGGAACGCCGTCTATTTTATAAGACGTAACCTGAGTTGTCGGGGCAACAGTCGGTGCAGTTGTCGCAGTCTGCTCCTCTTCCTTATTACCGGAACAAGAGGAAACCATCACAATTATTACAATCAGCATCACAACAGCAGCCAATGCTATTAACGCAGCTCTGCTGTGCAGAAACGCTTTCAGCTTCCACTTTAGTCCTTTTCTTCTTCTGCCGTACTTATCAATATTATAATCAACATTTTTCCGCCTGTCTGATTTTCTGCGAGGACTTTTGCGAATATCGTAATCATCGCTGAAATAATCGTTAAAATACTGATCGTTGTCATTTCGCTCATTGTAATTCATATTGTATCCCACCCCTGTCATATTGGACTTTATTGAGAAAATTATATCACGCCTGAATTTTTAAATCAACATTCAGGGTGTAAAAATTTATGAAACTGCATAAAATCCAAAAACGGCTGCCGAAAAGCAGCCGTTTTTGGATTTAGAAGTTTTGAAATTAACGTGAAAAACGTGGATTGTTGTTTAAATAAGCTTTGATTAACCTACTTTAGCGTTACCTGTATCGCCGAAGAAGTTGAATCTGAACAGCTTGCTCTCGTCGTTCTTGTTTTCGCAGATAATACTTGCTTCTGCTATTTTACCACCTTCGATAAGCTTTGTCAAGCCAACGAGCTGGCAAAGTTTGCTGCGCAGATTTAATCTGTCGCCTTCCTTTGTAACGAGATATACGTTGCCCTCGCAGGTATCGAGCACGGCGAGGAACGCTGTTACATCAATGTTGTGTAAGCTAAGAATTGGTGTCATAAATGTTTCCTCCTTCAATTCTTTAAAAATATAAAGTTTTATTCGTGCGCCATTTACCATTTGGCAAATCATGATTATTTATCGACTTTTTGATAATTCAATTTTACTCGAGTAAGGCTAATTTGGAATCAGCCGATAGTCAAGCGGACTATTTACTTGACAATTATTATTATATCCAACATTTTAAAAAAGTCAACAATTTTTTACTTCTGTTTTTGTGAGTTATCACATTTGTATGTCAATTATGACTAATAATAAGACTTGTTTTATGTGCAATATATCCTAATAATGCTTTAAAGGAATTTACAAAGTGACAATATTCTTGTTACTCTTTCGTCAGTTTTAACAACTTATTTCCTTTTTGGCAATAAAATAATCTGATTTTTTAC
>JBJEOX010000325.1:0-1540 GCA_051880935.1 Ruminococcus sp. | reverse complement strand
CATACCCAACACAACTGCACCTGTGTTGCCGATATAAGTTGCGTGTATTCCGAGCATAGAAAGCAGCAAATCAATCGGTCCGTTATCCTGAAGCAGCGTAACCCATGCGTAAATTCTCAGAAGAAAGTTCATCCACATCGGAATCATCATAAGCATAATTACAGTATTCTGAGTTGAATGTCTCATTTTTGTGATGATATACGCAAGAGGATAAGCAAGTACAAGGCAGATAGCGGTTGAAATAAGCGCAATCCAGAGGGATTTCATAAATACGCCCGTATAGAAAAAAGCATTTGCAAACGGCTCGAGCGAAAAGTTACCGTTTTTGTCTGTAAATGCAGTGTATCCAATCATAATAATCGGAATCATCGTGAATATTACCATCCAGATGATGTAGGGAATAGAGGGCTTTCTCGATTTCATAATCAGCCCTCCTCAGCCATATCTATAACTTCAAACTGAGCCTTTGAAAAATCAAACGCAAGCGGAACATACGTTGCAACCTGCTCGTCGGTATCGCTGAGCATAAGCCACTTTCTCTCGTCTGATTCAAGGATGATTTCATTGTGCTCGCCCTTATAGACAACAGATTCAATGTACAAATCCTTTAAGTGACCGATTCCGTCACCTGCAAGCGAAAGAGCTTCGGGCGGAAGCGTGATTTTAACGCTTGTACCCTCCGGAAAATAATTGTTTTCAACCTTGACGGTTTCACCTTCAAGCTCAAACTCAAAGTAATTTTCGTCCTCGCTTGAATATGTAACCTCGGTTTCTATAATATTGTCATAGAACGGAAGGAGCTTGTTCATAATCTGAATGTTGAACGGAATTACTCTCATTCCGATTTCACTGCCGATTTCGGCAGATTTGGTGGAATGAATGAGTATTTCGCACTTTCCGCACCTGACGCTTATCTCGTAGTGAACGCCCTTGAATGTCAGCTTTTCAACAGTGCCGGCAAGCTGACCGTTTTCGGGAGTAGTTATTTCAATATCCTCAGGGCGGATAACAACGTCGACAGGAGTGTTCTTGCCGAATCCCTTGTCTACACACTCAAGCTCTCTGCCGAGAATTTTTATACGGCAGTCGTCAATCATTGTGCCGTTTAAAATATTTGCTTCACCGATAAAGTCGGCAACGAATGCATTAACAGGCTCGTTGTAAATATCCTCGGGAGTGCCGATTTGCTCAATTACGCCGTTATTCATAACGACAACCCTGTCGCTCATTGTAAGAGCTTCTTCCTGGTCGTGCGTTACATATATAAATGTTTTTTCGGTTTTCTGCTGAATTTCCTTAAGCTCAAGCTGCATACATTTTCTCAGCTTCAGGTCAAGTGCGCCCAGAGGCTCGTCAAGCAGAATAATATCGGGGTCGCAGACAAGTGCTCTTGCAATCGCAACACGCTGCTGCTGGCCGCCTGAAAGCTTTGAAATACTGCGCTTTTCGTAACCCTTGAGGTCAACGGTAGCAAGCATTTTTGTAACCTTTTTCTTGATTTCGTCTTTTGGCATTTTCTTTAGCTTTAAGCCGAAAGCTA
>JBJEOX010000324.1:0-7287 GCA_051880935.1 Ruminococcus sp. | reverse complement strand
CCTTGATAGTTTCATATCTTTTGCTCGGTTTCACCTTAACATTTTCCATACTTCTGCTCCTTACTGAACTACCGATTCAATGTACTTTATTGCCTCTCCTACTGTGTGGATTTTCAGAGCCTCACGCTCGTCGATTTCGATGTCAAATTCATCTTCTATTTCGCCGAGAAAGCTCATAAAATCATATGAATTGAATCCGAGGTCGTCAATAAACTTTGAGTCCTCAGAAATTTCGGCAGGTGAAATGTCAACGTAGTTTGTAATTAATTCTCTCATCTTATCAATCATTGTTCTTACTCTCCTTATGTGTTTGAAATAATTTCCTCGATTGTGCTGTAGGGATTTCTTACGCCCTCAAAGAGGATTCTTGTGATGAAGTAATACATCTTCTCAAGGTCATTATATGAATATTTATCCTTCTTATATTCAAAACAGAAGTCAAGACCGTTATCGAGTGAGCGGTGCATTACTGTGAGATAGATGTTCTGAGCCGCAACGCCGTTTGTGTACCAGTTTGACTTGTAGCGAACCTCGGGAAGAATGTCATTTGAACGCATTGAAAGCGGCTGATAAGTAAGGCTTATCGGCTCATATGACTGACCTCTGTCGAGGTGGAAAAATTCGCTTCTCATACCCATAAATTCAATAGGATTGAAGTTTGCGTGGCGGAAAACAGCGTTTTGTGCGTCACGGATTTTATAACAGCCTTCAAGGAAGGTTTCATCAAGATTTACAATCGTTCTGCACGGGAAGAAGTGAATTCTTGTACCGCCTGAATTTTTCTCAGCCAGGGTTGCACGTCTTGAAACGGTGTTCTGAACTGAAATATCGGTCTGATTGTTGTTGACCTTCTGAAGATAAGTTCTAAGCGCCATAAGAAGCAAGGTTGCCATTGATATGTTATTCTTTTCGCAGAAGGTAACAAGCCAATCGGAGGGATTAGGCTCAAGGTGGAACTGAGCAATTTCAGCTTCACAGCTCGGAATTCCGCAGACAGCCGCCCTTAAATTCGGATTGTTGCTTTCCTCTCTCTGCCTTTCAAGCAGATTGTCGCCTGTCATATCAGCATACATAGGCTCGCCCTGTCTGAGCACTTCTGTCCAGTACTCTCTGTCTTTTTGCAGAGCCTTTGAGTTTGCCTCGTACTTCAAATCCTTTTCAAGAGCTTTAATAAAGGAAGCAAGAGGCTTCGGATAATCAATGTCGTAAGCCTTGTGGCAGTAAATCTGAATAATATCCTTAAAGAACATTACAATTGCCTGAGCGTCCATTGTCATATGGTCAACAAGCAGATAAATACCCTTGTAGCCGTCGGGCATAGAAATCATAACAACTCTGTTCATAGGGCTGTCAAAACGCTCAAAAGGAACAGAGGTCCATTTTTTCATCTCGTTTTCTGCGTCCTCAAACTGCCAGTGTCCGAACTCAAAAAACTCAATGTCACGTTCCTCTTTGGGAACGATGTACTGCATAACGTCGCCGTTTTCGTTTTTACAGAAACGAATTCGCATACACTCGCTTCTGTCATAAGCCTCGTAGATACTCTCCTTAAGCAAGTCAAAATTGATGTCGTTTTCAATCGTAAGGCTTGTGCCGATGTTAAGCACCGCCTTGTTCGGGCAGTATGAAACAGTGTAGTAGTGCATTTTTTGAGATGCAGCTAACGGATAAAGCTTATGTTCTTCACTCATTTTTAGTCCTCCTGAAAATATATATCAATCATTTTCTTTACTGCATTTTCAAATGCAGGTGTATCCGTGTAATAAGATTCTGCGTGGTCTGCGCCTTTTACAATAAGCAGTTCCTTTTCCGATTTGCAGGCTTCATAATTCTTTTGGCTCATCCATGTGGGCACAAAATCGTCCTTATCGCCGTGAACAAACAGAATCGGAATATCGGTTGAGGCTACTGCGTCAAGAGTGCTTGCGTCATTGTAGCCGTAACCTGCTTTTTTTCTCGTCATAACTTCCGTTAAGTTCATAATCGGAAATTTCGGAATGTGGTAATCACGCTTTAAGATGTGTGAAAAAACATCATATGCGCTTGTAAAACCACAGTCTGCAACTATAGCTTTTACATTCTTCGGGAGATTAAGTCCGCTTGCCAGAAGAACAGTTGTTGCGCCCATTGAATCGCCGTGAAGCATAATGTTCACATCATTTCCGAACAGCTTTATTGCGTATTCAATCCACTTTACAACGTCGTATCTGTCAAGCACGCCAAAACCGATATACGTTCCCTCGCTGTCGCCGTGGGCTCTTTCGTCAACAATCAGCATATTAAAGCCCTGCTCAATATAGAATTTTGAGATTGAGCCGTAATCGTTGAGTCCCTTGCTGGTGTAGCCGTGAAAGCAGATTACGCAGTTCTTGTTGCTTTTGCTTCTTAAGAGAGTTGCGTGAAGCTTTAAGCCGTCGTCAGACTTTACAAAAACGTCCTCCATTTTCTGTTGTGAGAGCCATTGCTTGCGCTCGTTGATAAAATCAAGGTGCTGCTCCCAGTTTGTGTTTGCGTTGATATTATTTTCAAGCGTAGCGGTAGGCTTGCGAAGTATTGTAAGCCTGAAAAAATACCTTGCCGAAAAATAAATTGTGCAAGCCGAACCAACAACCAAAATCAGCACGGCAAGCAAAATCCACATATAGAGTTGCATATCATTCCTCCTTATTAAGTAACCCGTTGAGTATTATGTCAAGCTCCGTATCAAAAACGTGCTCAATCATCTTTTCGTCAATGTCGTCCTTCTCAGCTATTATCATCTGCACAACGAGAAAGGAATTCAGCATAATATACGATACAATTTCGGAATCAACGTTGCGAAGCTCACCCGAATTAATTCCTATTTCAACACAGTGGCGAATCATTTTCAGCCATGTCTGAATTGACTCATTGTTAGGTGAATATCTGTTAAGAAGAATCAGCTTGAACATTTCAGGCTCGTAAATTGAAATTTCGGAGAGCATTTTAAACACAACCTTGGTGTTTTCGGCAAAGCTTCTGTCTTCACGAACACAAGCATCAACAACGTCCATCATTTCCATACTGGTAGTATTATGAATCGTGTCGAGTATCTCCTGCTTATCCTTAAAATAGTGGTAAACTATTCCCGCAGAGTAACCGAGCCTGTCGGTAATCTTTCTGATTGAAAGCTCCTCAAACCCCTCTTCAAGTCCGATTGAAACGGCGGCGTCAATTATTGCTTTTCGGGTTTCTTCGTTCTTTTGTATCTGCCGTTCACGTCCCATTTCAAAAGCTCCTTTTAACAACGTTTAAAAATTGAACACTGTTTAATTCTATAATATATTGTACTACTTTTCCTGAATATGTCAACCTATAAAAGCAAAATATTTATATTTTAATCGAAAAAGGTTAGTAAATCACAAAAATTATGATAGATTTTTGCGTTTCAGTGTTTAGAGCATACAAAGTTATTGTGACTTAAAGCAGAACTTTCCCTGTATTGTTATATAGAAAAAGCTGTTTCAAAACAGGGTGTTTTGAAACAGCTTTCAGATTATGATTTATTCTGTTTTTGCTTCTGCGGGTGTTTCAGTATTATCTGCTGTTTCAGCCTTCGGTTTTTCTTCGGATACCTTTTCGGTTACCGCTTTTTCCTCTGACTTTTCAGCCGCAGCCTTTTCATCCTTTACCTTCTTCGCAGCAGCTTTCTTTTTTGCCGCCATTTTTGAAGTTGACTTCTTTTTGACAGGTACGGGAAGCTCCTGTTCAAGCTTGTAATATGTTACACCGAGAGGAGGAAGCGTGATTTCTACTGAGTATTTAAGTCCATGATTTTCAACAACCTCTGCTTTAATATCGCCACTGTTTGCAATTCCGCAGCCGCCGAATTCTTCGCTTTCAGAGTTGAAAACCTCCTTGTAAATTCCGTATACCGGAACACCTATTCTGTACTTCTCACGGGTAACGGGCTGGAAGTTGCAGATACAGATAATTTCACTGCCGTCGTTTGCAATTCTGCGGAAAGCAATTACGCTCTGCTGATAATCGTCAAGCGCAATCCACTGGAAGCCGTCCCAGTCGTAGTCATTTTCGTGCATTGCAGGAACGTCACGGTAGAACTTGTTAGCCTCTGCAAAGAAATGGTTGAGCTGACGGTGCTTTTCGTAGTCAAGCAAATTCCACTGAAGCTGTTGTTCAGCGTTCCACTCGTCAAACTGACCGATTTCACTGCCCATAAACATAAGCTTTTTACCGGGGTGAGCCATCATATATGTAACAAAGCCTCTTACGCCTGCAAATTTCTGGTCATATCCGCCGGGCATTTTATTGATAAGAGAGCCCTTGCCGTAAACGACCTCGTCGTGAGAAATCGGGAGCATAAAGTTCTCTGAGAATGCGTAAACCATACTGAAGGTAAGAGTGTCGTGGTGGTAATTTCTCCACAACGGGTCAAGCGAAATGTAAGAGAGCATATCATTCATCCAGCCCATATTCCACTTGTAATCAAAGCCGAGTCCCATATCCTGAACAGGATAGCGTGTAACATTAGGCCATGCAGTACTTTCTTCTGCAATCATCATAGCCTCGGGATGATACATATGTACTGTATTGTTGAGCTTCTGCAAAAAGTCAACGGCAACAAGATTTTCACGTCCGCCGTAGCAGTTTGCAATCCACTCGCCGTCCTTGCGGTTGTAGTCAAGGTAAAGCATTGAAGCAACAGCGTCAACACGGATACCGTCAACGTGGTACATATCAAGCCAGAACATAGCCGAAGAAATGAGGAAGCTTGTAACTTCAAATCTTCCGTAATTGAAAATGTATGTTCCCCATTCCTTATGCTCGCCGATTCGGTAGTCCTCGTATTCGTAACAGCCTGTGCCGTCAAAACGGGCAAGTCCGTGACCGTCCTTCGGGAAGTGAGCAGGTACCCAGTCAAGAATTACACCGACACCCTCCTGATGACATCTGTCAATGAAATACATCAAATCCTTAGGCTCGCCGTAACGGGAGGTTGCGGCATAGTAGCCTGTTACCTGATAGCCCCAGCTTCCGTCAAACGGGAACTCGGTTATCGGCATAAATTCAATATGAGTATATCCCATATTTTTTACATAGGGAATGAGCGTATCGGCAAGCTGACGGTAGGTACAGAAAGTACCGTCATCGTTTTTGCGCCACGAGCCGGCGTTTACCTCATAGACGTTGATAGGCTGTGTTTTGTGGGGATGCTCCTTTTTGAAGTTGAGCCACTCCTCGTCGTGCCACTCGTAACCGTCAATCTCATACACTCTTGAAGCGTTGTCGGGACGTACCTCGCAGTGGAAAGCGTAGGGGTCAGTCTTTAATCTGCGCTCACCCCAAGGTGTTTCAACGCAGTATTTGTAGCAGGAAAACTCCTGCACACCCTCAATGAACAGCTCCCAGACGCCTGAATCCGAGATTTTGTACATATAGTTTGCGTTGGTATCCCAGTTGTTAAAGTCACCCGCAACGGAAACCGAAAGAGCATTCGGTGCCCACACTCTGAAAACAACGCCGTCTCTGTTGTCCCAATTCACAAAATGAGAGCCTAAAAACTCATAAGCATGAGCAGATTCACCCTGTAGAAACTGGTCGAGAGGGGTTCTTTCGTCGTTCAATTTAAAAGCCATAATATACCTCTTTTCATAACTAATGTTTTACTGATTCATAACAAATTCACAATAAAAATTGCCGTTTAAGTATGTCAGTATAATTATTCACCTATAGTATAATATATTTTCAACAAATACACAAGGGGTAAAATGTAATTTTATGTAAATAATTCAGATATTTATAAACAAATGTCATACCGTCAAATTATTTCCGCAATATATGATTATATTTTAACAATTTGTTGTAAATAGTCATTTCCGCATCTGTCGATTTCGCTGTACGCCAAAGCTGCTATGTCGGTTGCGAGAACGTCTTTTTCGAGTAATCTTGTAATTTCTGAGTCTGCTTTCATCGCTTTTGCTACTGAGGTGATAACTTCAAGCTGGCAGCTTTTTAACAGCGACGCACCTTTTTTGGTAAAGCCGAGTACACGCACGTATTCAATCGGTGTACGCTGTAAATTTTCGGTAATGTCAAGAAGAGCACATGTCATAATTCTGCGCAGCCTTGCGTGGGTGTAGCGTTTTGTTTTTACGGAAGAAATTATTTCCTTTAAAGAATTATATTTTTTCACCGCATCAGCAATTCTGTTTTCAAGACCTTCGTTTACGTCGGGGAGTAAAAGAAAATCCTTTGCGCTCATCATTCTCAGCTTATAAAGCATTATGCGTTCAAGATTTTCGGGAAAGGTAATTTTTGACGCAACGGAAGGCACGTATTTTTCAGCATTTTCACCACTGCGAAGCATACTGCGCACAAGCGACGCAGAGGCAAATTCTTCGCAGGCTTTATCGCTGTCGTGTGCACTTCCGATACGCTTTACGGCAAGCGGCTGAATATCGGTGTCTGCAAGATTTTTAAGGTACTCGACTGCAAGAATGTTGTTTGGTGATGACAGAACCTTTGCAGTTTCTTCGCCGAAAATCTCATTTACAGCCGACTGCAACGCTCTTGGGTAATAGTCCCCCTCGCTCATTTTTTGCGAAACAATCTCATTTACCGCAGGGGTTTCAACTGCATTCAAGGCGTTTTTAAGGCTGTCAACGTTTCCGCTTTCGCATCCGAACGCAAGGTAGTTTACGCAGTCAAACGACTTTGCAATCTGCACTCCGCCAAAAGCAAAACGCTGAGCATTTGCAACTGCGTAAACAGTCGGAAGCTCCAGTACAAGGTCAACGCCGTTTTCAAGAGCCGTTTTTGCCCTTGAAAATTTATCGGTAACGGATGCCTCTCCTCTTTGCGTAAAGCTGCCGCTCATAATTGCGATTACGGGTTCGTTTGTAAGCATTTTTGCAGTTTCTATTAAATATTTATGACCGTTGTGAAACGGATTAAATTCACTTATTACTGCTACAGCCATAGTTACACCTCGTAAGTTTTGACAAAATATGTAAAAAAACACTTGAAAACATAAAAATATTGGAGTATTATATATAATGTATTTTATATTATATATCATTTCTTAAATCTAATCAATAAAAGAAGGGATGAACATAAATGAAAATTTTGGTAATTAATGCGGGCAGTTCTTCACTGAAATATCAGCTTATTGATATGACAGACGAAAAAGTGCTTGCAAAGGGAAACTGCGAAAGAATCGGCACTGACGGTGCATTCATCGGATTTAAAACACCCGATGGCAAAAAAGTTGAGCGTAAAACACAGATGCTCAATCACACACAGGCTTTC
>JBJEOX010000323.1:0-7322 GCA_051880935.1 Ruminococcus sp. | reverse complement strand
ATTCTGCAACCCGTTACACCGCAGGCATTACAGCCGATTCCCATAGCCATAGTCAGGCTTTGCTTGCCGTGTGCGCCGCATCTTGCAAAGAATTTGTCAAGGTTAAATGCAATTCTCGGCAGATAACCCGAGTCCTCGATAATAGAAAAAAGAGGAAAAAATATAGCCATAGGCGGCAACATAACAGAAACAACCCACGTCAGAGTAGTATACACACCATCTATAAGTATACCGGTTAAAAAATCAGGCACTGAAAGCAAGCTGAATAAATTGTACAATTCACCTTTTAAAAAGTCAAAAAGCTGACTCAACCATTCACTCGGATAGTTTGCACCAACTGCCGTTATCCAGAACAGAATGCCGAAAAGCAATAACATAAGCGGTATTCCGACAGCTTTCGAGGTCAGAATTTTATCTGCCTTTCTGCTTCTTTCATTCATTGTTTTACTGCTGTAGAATACGGTCTGCTTACAGATTTGCTTTGACTTTTCAGCAAGCATTTCTGAATTTTGCTTATGCTTTTCCGCATTAAGAACATCAATTCCGTTGAAATTTCTCTCAACTCTGAAACATTTCTTTTTGCCTGTACAAATATCATAAATTGTGTTTTTAAGCTCTTTTATACCGCCTTTTCTTGTTGCACAGGTGCAGATAACAGGTACTCCCAGATTAAGCGACAGCTCATCAATGTCAATTATTATTCCGTTTTTCTCTGCTTCATCACATAGATTAAGACAGAGAACGGCGTTTTTCTGAAGTGAAAGCACCTGAAGAGCAAAAGACAGATTTCTTTCAATAACTGTTGCGTCGGTAACTATTACCACGCAATCGGATTTTTCATTTGCAAGAAATTCCCTTGTAACTGTTTCCTCTTCGGAAAAATCAATCATAGAATATGTTCCCGGCAAATCGGTAAGCAAAAATGCTTTGTCCTTGATTTTTGCCGTTCCCGAGGAACATTCAACAGTCTTACCTGTCCAGTTTCCTGTATGCTGATTAAGTCCCGTAAGAGCATTGAAAATCGTACTTTTACCGACATTCGGATTTCCTGCCAATGCAACTTTAAAATCTGCTTTAATGTCGGATTTGTTGCTCTTTTCAGTTACAGATGAATTTCGTGCAAACAAATAAAAACCTCCTGTCTATTTTATAGGAGTTACTGTGATATATTTACTGTCTTTATTTCTCAAAGCTATAACAGCATTTTTTACAAGATAAGCTGTAGGGTCACCAAACGGACTTCTGTAAAGCGGCTTTATAACGGTATCTTTAAGTATACCCATATCATAAATTCTGTTTATAAGGCAATCCTTACATTCTATTGAATAAATCACTGCACTTTGTTCCAAGGGCAGATTATCAAGCGTAAATTTATCTTTCATCATTCTTCACCGATTTCAACTTTTGTAATATACTATTCCAAGTTTATTTTTATGTTAATTGTTTTACTTTACCAAGACGAAAATATGGTGTATAATTAGGGTAATAAATTGAAAGACATCCCGTATATTTATTAAATAGGGGTGTTGTTATGAAAATTAAAAAGTTATTATTTCCCTGTATCTGCTTTGTTTTGCTGACTGCATTTGTCATATTAATGATTTCTGCGGCTTTTAATATAAAGGTTTCGGTTTCTTCTGAAAATGTAAAATCTATGCCGACAATTGTAATTGACAGTGGTCACGGCGGTGAGGATGGCGGCGCAGTCAGCGACAGCGGAGTGCTTGAAAAAGACATCAATCTTTCAATTGCAAATGATACGTCAGCGTTGTTTTATCTGCTCGGGTTTGACGTTACACAAACAAGAACAACCGACATTGCCCTTGACAGCGGAGAAGATACAATACGCAAGCGCAAGGTTTCGGATATGAAGAAAAGGCTTGAAATATTTAATTCTTCAGAAGAAAATACAATTATCAGTATTCATCAGAATAAATTTTCAGAGAGCAAGTATCACGGAACGCAGATTTTCTATTCACCGAACAACGAAAAAAGCAAACAGCTTGCTGATAGCATTAAATTCTCCGTGAAGGGACTTTTACAGCCTGATAACGAGCGTGAGTGTAAAAAAGCTGACAGTGGAATTTATCTTTTAAAAAACACAAGCAATCCTGCCGTTATCGTAGAGTGCGGCTTTATTTCAAACGAAGAGGAGTGCAATAATCTGCTCAACCCAGAATATCAGAAGCAGATGGCTTTTTCCATAACAGCAGGATTTTTAAGTTACTACAATACAGACTGACAGGAAGTGTAAAAATGGCTTCAAAAATTAAAAGCGTTTATATTTGTTCGGAATGCGGCTACGAATCGCCTAAATGGTACGGAAAATGTCCGTCCTGCGGTGAATGGAACACAATGAATGAAGAAATTAAGGATACCTCAAAAAGTGTATCTGTTTCAAAAACACGCTCAAATTCATCATATACAAAGCCGTATTCAATAAACGAGATTTCGACCGAGGACGAACACCGCTATGATACGGGTAGTAAGGAGCTTAACCGAGTGCTTGGCGGAGGAATCGTAAAAGGCAGTCTGATTCTTCTCGGAGGTGACCCCGGAATCGGCAAATCAACTGTATTGATGCAGATTTGTCAATATATGGGAGATACTCTTAAAATACTATATGTTTCGGGTGAGGAATCAAAGCGTCAGTTAAAGCTTCGTGCAATTCGTTTGGGAGTAAATTCACCGAATCTTTTTGTAATGACAGAAACAGACGTTGAAATAGTCTGCGAACAGATAAAAAGCGTCAAGCCCGACCTTGTTATGGTTGACTCAATCCAGACTATGAATTTGTCTGAACTGAGTTCGTCAACAGGCAGTGTTACTCAGGTGAGAGAATGTACAAATATGCTTATGCGAACTGCAAAAGGCTGTGACATTCCTATGTTCATTGTCGGTCACGTGAACAAAGAAGGCTCAATTGCAGGTCCGAAGGTGCTTGAGCACATTGTAGACACCGTTCTGCACTTTGAAGGTGACAAGCAGATGAGCTGTAGAATTTTGCGTGCTGTAAAAAACCGTTACGGCTCAACAAACGAAATCGGCGTTTTTGAAATGACGGACAAGGGCTTGCAGGAGGTTGAAAATCCGTCTGTAATGCTTCTTTCAGGCAGACCGAAGAATGTTTCGGGAACCTGTGTAACGTGCACGATTGAGGGTTCAAGACCTATTCTTGCAGAAACTCAGGGACTTGCAACGCAAAGCGGCTACGGCAATCCACGCAGAATGTCAACAGGCTTTGACTATAACAGGCTATCGCTTTTGCTTGCAGTGCTTGAAAAGCGTGCAGGATATTACTTTTCAAATTGTGATACGTACATCAATATTGTAGGAGGACTTCGTGTTGACGAGCCTGCAATAGATTTGTCAATCGCAATGGCTCTTATCAGCAGTCTTAAGGACACTCCGATTGATGAAAAGGCTGTTGTGTTCGGAGAAATCGGACTTGCAGGTGAAATCAGAGCCGTTTCACAGGCACAAATGAGAATTAACGAGGCGGTAAGGCTCGGATTCAATAAAATTATTATGCCTTATCACAATCTAAAGGGCGTACATTGCGATGATGCAGAGATTATCGGTGTAAAAAACATCAGACAGGCTTTTGAGGCTATAAGCTGATGAGTACTTTTGTTATGTCGGACAAGTACCCTTGCTTTGCAAAAGAAATTGAAAATCTCGGTCATACTGTAATAACAAGTGATACGGTAGAGATTTTTCCGATTCCGGAGCAAAAGCACGCAGATATGCAGATTTTGCCGATAAATAATGACATATTCATTCTCAATGAATGTACTGCGCTTGCCGAAAAATTACCAAACGAAAGACTTATTTTTTGCAATGAAAAAGCAGGGGAGAAGTACCCAGATAATATTTTATTGAATTTTCTGTTTCTTCATAATACCTTCTACGGAAAGCTTTCGGCAATTGACAAAAATCTGCTAAATTACTGTAAAGAAAAAGATATTAGAATACTCAATATAAATCAGGGCTATGCACGTTGTTCAACACTTGTTCTCAATGACAATGCAGTAATAACTTCCGATTCATCAATTGAGAAAGCATTGAAAAATGATGGGGTAGAGGTACTGCTGATTTCATCGGGAAATATTGTGCTTGAAGGCTATAATTACGGTTTTATAGGCGGTGCCGGCGGAAAAATAGATGAAAATACAGTTGCGTTTTTCGGCAATATTGAAAATCATCCCGACTATATATTAATTGAAAAATTTTGCAAAAAACATAATGTGACAATTAAAGCTATATGTAAAGATAAGCCCCTGACCGACATAGGCGGAATAGTTAAAATTGAAGATTAGCAAAAAAACGGCACGTTGATAAAATACCTTTGTGCCGTTTTTTTAAATTATTCAGATTTCTTTTTTTTTACTTTTGACAATGGATTTGAGTCAGCCGCATTTTTCATCTGCTCCGAGCTTAAGTGAGTGTATATTTCGGTTGTTCCGAGGTTTTCGTGACCGAGCACTTCTTTCAGCACTCTCACGTCAACACCGCCGTGTTGGTACATAAGAGTAGCCGCCGTATGACGTAGTTTGTGACAGGAATAGCCTTGTGCGTCAAGTCCGATTTCTGCAAGATATTTGTACACCATAGCCTGTATAGTCTTAACAGACATTCTGCGATTGTTTCGGCTTATAAACAAAGCCTTCTTATCCTTAACCTCGTCAACAGGACGAACCTTCATATAGTCGTTTATAGCTTCAATACACGCAGAATTGAGATATACGACACGCTCTTTGTTACCTTTTCCGACGACTCTCATTGTGTTGTCGCTGCGAATGTCGGTGTAGTTAAGACCAGCCATTTCAGAAACACGAAGTCCGCAATTCAGAAATAAAGTAAGTATCGCATAGTCACGTTCTTTATATTTGCCTTCAACAGCGTTGAGAAGTTCAATACTTTGCTCAAGAGTGAGGTACTTTGGCAATGCTTTTTTACGCTTAGGCACTTCAAGCTGGGCAATAGGGTTACTTGAAATTAAATGCTTTTTTGAAAACAGAAAATCAAAAAATCCTTTCAGGCTCGAGCATTTTCTTGCTCTTGCGGCACTTTGATTATTACGTTCACGGTAAAGGTAGTCCATATATTCATATGCGTCATTCAGCGTGACAGTTTTTATCAAATCAAGGTTCACATCATCAATTTTTATATTTTCAAATTCCGTATCATCAGACACAAGCTTTCGGGATTTTTTCAGGTATCTGAAAAATGTACGCAAATCGATGTAGTATTCATCAACAGTCTTTTTTGATTTAATTTTGATAGTTTCGAGATAAAACAAATATTCCTTAATAACCTGCGGAGCTTCATCACGAAAAGATACAGCCATATAATCACCGTCTTTAAATTTTCTTCATAATCAGTCATTATAAATGCAATAAAATTTAATAAATATATTGATTCATCTTAATTATATCATAAAAAACAGGTGGGATAATTCCATTACAGAAAATTATACAAAATGAATATTTTGTATAATTCGGGGAAGGACAAATCTAAAAATAACTGATATAATGAGCTATGAGTCAATTTTTAGAGATGCACAAGAAATCAGCAGTATTTGTTATAATCTCCGTTCTGCGGTATCGGACGAGTCAGTCCAAGCACATTTGGCCACAAGCCTGTATCATCAATGATAAATCCCATAATCATACCCATATGTGTATGCAGATGTCTGAACTGCGCAAGAATCAGAGTGAATTTTGTATATTCACAATTTTCAGGATAATCTAATAGTTCTTCATCATTTAGCTTTGAAATATAGTCTATGATTTTAATTTCAATCTCTTTGAAATAATTTTCTATATCGTTGCGTGACAGGGTTTTATCAGTAATAATATCAAGATTATTCAGATTTTCCGAATGAATACTCGGCTCACAGTAATGCTTATCACGCGGATTGATAAACCATAAATCAAGTGAATGTAACATATGATAAATATGCTTCCATAGCGGCATTTCACAGTATTTTTTATCCCACAAGCTGTCGGGTACGCAGTCTATTACATTTTTTACTTCCCAGAGTGCTCTTTTAGTCTGGTCAGCTATTATTTCATTTAGTGTATTCTGTTTCATTTTTACCTGTCCTCTATTTGTTAAATATTTAACAATTTCATATTAATTGTATTTTCCTGCAATATTTGTCAGAAAACGTATTTTCATATATACTGTAATACTCTTTATAGCTTACTTCACAATCATATGTCATAACTTCCATTTCAACGCCTATTAGATTAACCTTAAACGGCATTACAGACATTCCGTTTCGGATATAAAAAGTTTTTCTGCGTTTTCGCTCTTCTGAATTATCACATTTAATTTCAGTATTTTCAATTTCAAGAATAAAACGCTTATTTTTATATCTTTCAAAAAGCAATTTCAATGCACTTGAACCTACGTTCTTTCCTCTGCTTTGTGGAGCAATAGCAAAATAATCAAGCAAAACCATATCACTGTATAAAATTATTATTGCAAGACCAAGGAAATCATTATTATCGTTTTGTATAGTGATAATTTCCATTGAGCCGTTATTACACTTTTCTATTATTAAATCAAAAGGCTTTCTCTCAATTTCCGGAAAAGCAGTCAGATATAGCTCTTCAATTTTATCAAGGTTATCTTTGTAATCTGGATTGAGTTTCATAATAATTCATCCTTTACTTTTGATAACATCATTATAGCAGAAAACAAATTAAAATCAACAAAGAAAAACAGCAGATCGCAATATAAAACGGTCTGCTGTTTGCAGTAATATAATAAGAAAATGTTATAAATTAGCAAACACCCTGTGCAATCATAGCATCTGCAACCTTTTCAAAGCCTGCAATGTTAGCGCCTACAACGTAGTTGCCTTCATAGCCGTACTTCTTAGCAGCAGCAGCGATGTTGTTATAGATATTAACCATAATGTCCTTAAGCTTAGCGTCAACCTCTTCAAATGTCCAAGAAAGTCTCATTGAGTTCTGGCTCATTTCAAGAGCTGATGTTGCAACGCCGCCTGCGTTAGCAGCCTTGCCGGGAGCAAAGAGAATTCCTGCATCCTGAATAAGCTTTGTAGCCTCGAGAGTTGTAGGCATATTAGCACCCTCTGCAACAGCATAGCAGCCGTTTGCGATAAGTCTCTTAGCGTCTTCTTCGTTAAGCTCGTTCTGTGTAGCGCAAGGTAAAGCAACGTCGCACTTAACAGACCAGTCAAACTTGCCCTCGTGATATTCAGCGTTAGGACGATAGTTCTTATACTCTGTAAGGCGCTGTCTTTTAACTTCCTTAATTTCCTTGATAGCGTCAAGGTCTATGCCCTC
>JBJEOX010000322.1:0-7335 GCA_051880935.1 Ruminococcus sp. | reverse complement strand
ATTGCTTTTTGTTTGTGGTAGGTAATAATATTTAATCCGTGCTTTTCAAGCTCTTACTTAAATTGCTTCCTGCCATACGGCTTTACGTTTGCGGTTCTGCGCCATTCGTTATATTCACGCTGAATTTCAGTGAATTTAGTTTTCTTTGCGTGCGTGTTGTTTGTTTCTATACATTCAACGGATTTCAGGTTGAGGCAACCGAGCTCAACATAAAAAGCAATCAGGGAGTATCTGTATATATGAAGGACAGCTCTGCGGACGATAATCAGTTCTACATTTCGCAAAAGGTTGAAGCTGACCCGTTCACAATAGCTTATGATGTTTATGATACTACAGTTAACGAAGAAAATGTCGGCAGTTACGAGCCGATAAATACAACCGTAACTCCCGGAACATACGGCTATCATCTCTGTACCTTCTTCGCAGGTTCAACGGGAAGCGCACAGGATGTTACACTCGCTTTGAATCAGAACGTTCTGTATAATCAGACTCTTTCTGATATCGCAGGCGATTACAGCGGTACTATAACATTCCACAGCGCATTAATTGAGCGTTAATTATTTGCACCTTTATAAATAAACTCCACAAGTTTTATATAAAATGAAACGGGAAAAAATATGTAAATACCTGTGCTTGCTGTTTGTTGCAGTATGCTCAATACTTTTTATAAATTCTCTGACGGCTGTCGCAGTGCAAGCTGACGAAAGTATGGAGGTAATTGCACATATTGAAACAGCTCCTGCCCAAACCACACAGCCTGTAACCGATAACGGCGGTTTTGCCGAACAGGATGTAAACAGTATAGTAACATGAGAAGCAGTATCCGTTTGCGCTGTTATTTCTTCGCTCTTGCTCATAATTTCGGTGCTTGTCATATATTTTTGCACGAAAAATGATAAGAGCAACCGCATTCGCCGCAGCGAATAATATTGTTATTATTAAAAGAGGGGTTGTTCACGTGAACAGCCCTCAATCTGTCGAAAAAGAATATACTGCAAATTCGTAACAGTCAGATTTAAGCCTTCCCTTGAGGGAAGGTGGCAGGTCATTAAGACACAAACGGTTTAATCAGCGTTTCACTAATAAAAATTCACGCATTACCCTTTAGGTCAAATCCTAAAAGTAATGCGTGAAAAATTTATCGATTTCTTTTTTGAATATCTGTATTCTTTTTTTGTTTCAATGCGTTAAATTTCTTCTTTATCGGCTTTGACAGCAAATCGCAGAGCTTTTTAATCAGAATCGGGACGAATATTCCGCCGGCAAGGTAGAGCAAGCAGTACTGCTTAACACCGTTCGGAAAATAAAAATACCATATACTTGTTTTCAGCGAATGCAGCTTAAAGTCCGCAAACAGCGGAGTAATCACGCTTACAAGATAAAACAGCCACTTCACGCACATAAAGCCCAGCATATGATGAATCATTATGCTGTATGTATTGTCGGCAATCAGCCTGATAAACTTCCAATTTCTGATTATCGGGGTGAGCAGTTTTGAAATTCTCAGCCAGAATGCAATTCCCGTTAATGCAGTCAGGTACGGAACAATAAAACCGTTGTCAAAACCGTTGCACTTTGAGGGAGAGTAATCAATATCATTAAAAAACGTGAGAATGATAAGCTGAACGCCAAAGATAATTGCAAAATACGCTATGCTGTTGAGCTTATCGTGCTTCTCAAGCCTTGCCTTGTAAAGTCTGCCGAGCTGAAAACACGGCAAAAAGAACATTGTTCTTAACAAAAGCAAGAGCAAGCCCTTTTTCTCTGTTAAGGACAGATTAATTGAAATCTGTATTCCGACCAGACCGATAACAAGGTAGATTATCATAATCAGATATTCTTTATCAAGCTTTACAAGCTTTAAAAGCCGTCTGAACAAAACGTTAAACACGCACACGCAGAACAGCGGATAAACAAACCACGAGCCGAGATTGTACACAAACGCCTCTCCGTCAACAAACGGCATTAAAAACAGGTTGTACGGGTTAATCTTTCCGCCTATTGTGTAGCCGAAATCTGACATTAAAAGCACAAATAAGCCGTAAACAATGTTCCACAAATATGCAGGAATTACAAGCCGCCCTGCACGTTTTCCTATGTATTTCACAAAATGCTCCTCGTGCTTTGGCTTATAGAAATATCCCGAAATGAACACAAGCAACGCAATGTTAAAAGAATATGCAGGAAACCACTCATAAGCAAGTGAAATTCCGCCCTGATAACAATGTCCTGCCACTATAATTACAATTCCGATTGCAGACAGCAATTTAAACTGCAAATCCACTTCTCCGCCGTTGTTTTCTCTCAGAGTTCTTTCCATTTCTATCCCTCATTAATATACAAATAAAGCCGAAAAATCAGCCTTTTTATAAATACTGATAAAAATATATCACACATAATATTTCTTGTCAAATTTAGCAGAAACTCGCTTTTTTTGCATAAATTTGCAATATATTTTTTGATAACAATCACGATGGATTCTAATTCAACCGTTCGACCGATTTTTAGGATAATTTTTATTTTTTCGTAAAGTATGTTGATTACGGATTTCTTTGTGATATAATGTTTTAATACTAAAATGCGGCAGGCGCATTTGATTATAAATATGAAAAGAGAATTAAAAATGAAAATACAAATCATTGCAGTAAATATAAATTATTCGGAAATTTTCAGCAAGCTTTCGCAGTCAGATTCTGAGAAAAAGGACGGAAACTTTTTTTCATCTCCTATAGGAAAACTGATTGGCGGAGGAATCAATATTCTCCCCGACAGTATGAAAGACGCTATGGTGAAAAGGGTTTTTGACCTTAACCGAACTGCAATTACAGCTCAGATAAATAAAAAGCTTTCCGATAACGAAATTGAGCTTGAAATAAAAGACGCAGTTATTGAGGGAGGCTCAAAGCTGATGAAAATTCAGCTTGACGTTGATAATGTAAATTATAATCAGATAATCGTAAAATTTCTCCCGCAGATAATCGGGCTTATTCCGAAGAACGATAAAACAACGGTGTTCACCGACGCACTTGACATTGTCGGCGATAGGCTTGATGTGATGGTGAATGACCTGCTTGACAATCTTGATTGCGAACAGAAAGAGCAGTTGCTCAGGCTGTTTGTAAACCACTTCAATCCGAAAATTTCTTCAATACTGAATAAACTGATTGCAAATAACGGCATTACGGCTGAAATCGACGGCATAAGCGTTTTGTAAAAAGCCGTGTGCGCCGACACGCAAATCGGCGAATTTATAATGTTGCGTGTTGTTTGGATAAGTTTGTTTTTTCCGGATTGATTGATATATCGGCAACGTTTCGGGACGTGTAGGAACCCCTGTATCGTTCCTAACTGACATTCATCTAACTTATGCAGGAACAACACAGGGGTTGTTCCCTACACTTGTTAATTAAGGTTTGGTGGAAATCCTTAAGTTGACGACATTGCCCCAAGGGGACGATATGCGCACAAAACCGCCTTATCAGGAATTAACCTGATGAGGCGGTTTTTGCAGATTAATCTTCTATTGTTCCACTCAGCAGGCTGAGCCTGACGAGGTGTTTTTGTGCTTGCTTGTGCACAATCTCAAAACCTATATATTATTAAAAATTTGTGAAATTTTGGTATTGTTATATGATTTTGGATATATTATAATTAGAGCATTACCGGACAGGAGGACATTTTTTATGACAACACCCGCACAGCCTCAGGAGTGAGGCTATTGCAAATATGAAAACTGAATAAAACCTGTAATAGCTTCACTATAAGCCTGAAAATTATTAAGGAGTAAAAGTGAACTATACAGAAAAAGAATATTGGATTAAAGCGGAAAAATCATTCGAAATTCTGCACGCCTGCTCAGGCTGTAAGAGAAAGCAGAGCTTTGTGAACACAGGCTGTTTCAGAGTGAATGCAAACGGCAACAAGCTTGACGTGTGGCTGATTTATCAGTGCCAAAAATGCAGGCACACTCTGAACATTCCGATTTTTGAGAGAATCAGTCCTGCAAAGCTTGACAAAGAGCTTTACGAAAAATTCCTTGAAAACAACGCAGAGCTTGCCGAGCAGTACGGGCGCAGTTTTTCGTTTTTTAAGTCAAAGAAGCTTGAGGTTGACCTTTCCTCTGCGTCAATTGCTCTTTATGACGAAAACGGCAAAGCAGACGAGAGCGACACCTGCACAGGCTTTGAGCGAATTGTCGTTCACAACGACAGCGGTTTGAAGCTGAAAAACGAAAAGCTGGTTGCAACGGTGCTGAAAATTTCAAGAAGTGCGGCTAAAAAGCTGATTGACGAAAACAAAATCAGCCTGAGCACAGAGAGCACTTCCGTAATTATTGAATTTATCTGATATTTTTAAAGCCTTGCAGGCGGTTGTCTGCAAGGCTTTTGTTGTGTCTGATAAAAATTTTACATTATAACGTCACAGCAGTTAAAGTCGTTGTCGATATAGTGAGAAATAAATCTTACCTTGAATTTTCTGCTGTCGCATATCGAATCGGTTGAGCCCGAAACGTCGAGCGATTCGGGAAGTACAAACTTGATACAGCGCACCTCAACGTCCTGACAATTCGCCCTTGTATGCGCAGGAATCGTCAGAATCTTCATACCACGTTTATGCTCCTTACCCTTTGAGTCAACCTCGGTGACGATTACAGCCAGAGCTACTCTCTTGTGAGGGCAGACGTTTTTAATTGTCACATCAATCTGAAGAATACGTCCGAGCGATTCAAGGTCTATCTTTCCTGCGTCAACCTCTACTGCGTCCTCACAGCTGCCGATTGTCACATTAACGGGTGCAGGACACCCCTCGGGAACGACTACGATTCCGCATTCAACCTCAATTTTCGGTGACGGGAACGTAACCTTATGCTTTTCCTTGTCGCTGTAGGTTACAGATTCGTTTACTTCAATGCTTCCCGTGCAGGAGCCGACGTGCTGAACTGTAAATTCAAGCGTTGCAGTTTCACGCTTTTTGTCGCCGAGCTCTGCGATTTTCCATTCAACCGTTCTCGAATCAACAAGGCTTGCCGTACCTTTTGACGGCGTTGATACTGCAACTATCTTAAAGCAGGCATTCACCTTGTCTGTAATAACAATGTCTGTTGCTCCCGGTTTCGGAGCATCTTTTTCGTCCTCGGGCTCTGCCGTAACGGTCAGTTTTACCTTAAACAATCCGTCACATTCTATTTTGGACGGGTAAACCTCTTTGTTGGAGCTTACAACTCCCATTAAATCCATTCCTTTCCGAGTCTATAAGTTAACAGGCTCTCTACAATATATGCGGCAAAACGACGGTGCGACATTAAATAATAAGGGTAACATTTATGGTTATATTACATTTAAAAGGATTGCTGATAAAATAAAAACTGACACCGCAACAAATGCGATGTCAGCTGATTTTTAATATGTTTAACCGAAAAACGGTTTTTGTCGGGGTTATTTTGCGTAATCGGTTGCCCTGTTTTCTCGGATGATATTAACCTTAATCTGTCCGGGATATTCAAGCTCTTCCTCAATCTTCTTGCAGATTTCTCTTGCAAGCGGAATCATACGCTCGTCGTTTACTATCTCGGGCTTAACCATTACACGAACCTCTCTGCCCGCCTGAATAGCAAAGGTGCGCTCAACTCCGTCAAACGAAGAAGCAACCTCTTCAAGCATCTGAAGACGTTTGATATAGTTTTCTACATTTTCACGTCTTGCGCCGGGACGTGCGGCAGAAAGCGCATCAGCCGCCTGAACAAGACAGGCTACAATCGTCTTAGCCTCAACGTCGCCGTGGTGGGCGTGGATAGCGTGGATAACGGCGTCGCTTTCCTTGTACTTTCTTGCAAGGTCAACGCCTATCTGAATGTGAGTGCCCTCAACCTCGTGGTCGATTGACTTGCCTATATCGTGGAGCAAGCCGGCACGTCTTGCGAGCGTCGGGTCAAGACCAAGCTCGCTTGCCATCATTCCTGCAAGGTATGAAACCTCAAGAGAATGATTGAGCACGTTCTGACCGTAGCTTGTACGGTAGCGGAGTCTGCCGAGCAGCTTAACAATCTCGGGGTGAACATTGTGAACACCTGCTTCAAGAACGGCTCTTTCGCCCTCGTGCTTGATTGTAGCGTCGACCTCACGTCTTGCCTTTTCAACTGTTTCTTCAATTCTCGCCGGATGAATACGTCCGTCGGAAATAAGTCTTTCAAGTGCAATTCTGGCAACCTCACGTCTTACCGGCTCAAAGCACGAAAGCGTGATTGCCTCGGGCGTATCGTCGATAATCAGATCAACGCCCGTAAGTGTTTCAATGGCTCTGATGTTTCTGCCCTCACGTCCGATGATACGACCTTTCATCTCGTCATTGGGGAGCGGAACAACGGAAATTGTAGCCTCGGCAACCTGCTCGGCGGCAAGTCGCTGAATAGCAAGAGATATGATGTTTCTTGCCTTGTCGTCGGCTTCTTCCTTGAGCTGCTCGGTGTACTCCATAATCTTGACCGATTTTTCGTGAGCAAGCTCGTTTTCAAGCTGAGAAAGCAAATAGCTCTTTGCCTGTTCAGCCGTGTATCCCGAAATTTTTTCAAGCATTTCAAACTGGCTTTTCTTGAGGGTTTCAACCTCCTGAAGCTTCGCCTCTGCTTCTTTGAGTTTTTTGTTTACCCTATCTTCCTTCTGCTCCATATGGTCGAGTTTTCGGTCAAGGGTTTCTTCCTTCTGCTGAATGCGGCGTTCCTGACGCTGAACTTCCTTACGTCTGTCGGAAATTTCCTTTTCGCTTTCAGTCCTGAAGCGATGAACCTCGTCCTTACCCTCAAGGACTACTTCCTTTTTCTTGGCTTCGGCAGTTTTTATAGCGTCGGCAACGATTTTTCTTGCTTCTTCCTCAGCACTGCCGATTTCCTTTTCAGCCGTGTTTTTTCTGATAGTAATGCCAAGAAAAACACCGATTGCTCCGCCGACTGATACCGCAGCAACAATGCAGATAATGGCAATCCATAACTGCATTTCGGACACCTCCTTAGTCTGATTTTTCATTTCATAAATTTAATTCCCAATCACAAAACCTTTAAGGTGCCGTTTCAGATATTCTATTCAATTATACATTTTACATCATATTTTTTAGGTTCAGGGCGTATTGAAGGTGTAATCAAAACAAAACGAAATATTACCTTAATACGGAATAGCAGTCAATATTTTCCTCTTCAAATTAATTACAGGTATTCCGAAAAGCAAAACTGCGTTCCGGCTGCGTCCTACTATAGCCTAAAGCGTTTAAATAAGTCAAGTGCCCCGACAAACATTACGGCAGACAGATTTAAATTATAAAGCCTGTTTTGTCCGAAGCAGTTTC
>JBJEOX010000321.1:0-7336 GCA_051880935.1 Ruminococcus sp. | reverse complement strand
TGCTTTCTACAACAGAGCAAACCTGCTCACGGTTGATGTATATTCAAAGGACGTTTACTTCGGCGACGCCGCAAAGGGAAAGGAAGTATTTGACCTCTACACTGGAACAAGCAACTTAAAGCTCTACGGCTACACAGGCAGTACGGCTGAAACCTACGCCGCCGAAAACGGTCACTCATTCCGCTATCTTGACTTAAACACAGACGAGTTGCAGGCACTTTACGACAAGGCAGAGGCAATTGATTCAACACTTTACACAGAGGAATCGTACGCTAATCTTGCAACGGCTATGAAAGCCGCAAAGAGAATGCTTGCAAACAAGGACGCAACCCCTGCCGATGTTGAACAGTGCATTGCCGATTTGCGGACAGCAATTGACAATCTTGAGGTTTACGTTGAGCCTACCACAACCGAGCCGACAAGTGCTCCGATTGAGTATATTGAGTACATTCTCGGTAACGTTGACGGAGTGGACGGAATAAGAGTTACAGACGCAACAATGATTCAGAAATATATCGTTGAGCTTGTTACATTATCGGGTGCTGATTTGTTTGCGGCTGACATTAACGGTGACGGAGTTGTCGGCGTTTTGGACGCAACAATTCTTCAAAACTGGCTTGCAGAAAACGAAAGCGCTATGGGTTACCATATCGGTGAGCTTGTCAAGAAAGAGGTTACTCCTACCGAGCCTACAGACCCTGAAACGACTACCGAACCCGAGCCGTCAACAGTAAAATTCTATCTTCCCAACTACGTTTCGTGGCTTACCGATATGGGCGGAAAAATGTGGGTTTACAACGACGCTACCGCTGAATTTATGGTAATGGACTACGACGAGGAAAGCAACTGTTTCTGCATTGAACTTCCCGACGGCTGGTCGGAGCTTTCATTCTACAGAACTCCGTTTGAAACCACAGAAGATGATTTTGACATCAACAATCCGTGGAGCGACGAAACTCAGTCGGGCGTTATCCTCAACAAGTGGGAACACCTCGGAAGCAGAGGCGACTACAATTGTTACAAAATTACGGGTGACGGCGAGGGATTGTACACAACCTACGACCCTAACGTTCAGCCTGCGGATGAAAGAACAATCTACTTTGACAACAGCCAGACAAAGTGGAGCAATGTTTACATTTACGGCTGGTCATTCGGAATTTCCAACGAGTTTATTCAGATGGAGCCCGAGGGCAACGACATATGGTCGTACACCTTTTATGATGATTTGCCGATTGACGGAGTAAAGGGCTTCCTGTTCGTCAACAGCACAAGCTGGTCGGGTGCAACGCAAACGGTTGACCTTGCAACAGAGGAAGGCAAGAACCTGTTTGTACCTACTCCCGGCGGAAACAAATTAAGCGGTAAGTGGGAAGTTTATACCCCGTAAAATATATTTAGTTTTTCTCAAAGAATTCCACTTATCTCACAGGTTAATGATTTTGATTTTCAACTGAAATAAATGTTTTGATTTCAACAGTTCTCCCACCTTCAGAATCATTAATCGCAAAACGCCCCTGACAGCTTGCCGACTGTCAGGGGCGTTGAACTTATGTAATTTATTTTTAATTAGCTGAACAAAAAATAATCAGTCAGATAATCCAAAAGTCGAAATAAAATTTATATTCAGTATATTTGCCAATAAGGAGCTAACTATTCTTTTTCTTTGTTTTCTGCGACGCAGATTTTGAACTATGGATTACTTTACAATCAATTTTTATTATGTTATGATATGTGTAGTAACGAGGAAGTTAAGTTGGCAGAAATTTTCCAATAGCATCAATAAAGCATCAAAACTACGAAAATGCAACTCCGATGCTCTGCCTTTGGCTTAAAAAGTGGCTTATCTATGCGGTTTTGAGCTTTCAACAGTCGCTCCAAAACCGCGTGCCGAGGGTTCAAGCCCTTCTGCCCCTGCCAAGCAAAAACGGCTTAAACACTGCGTTTAAGCCGTTTTTATTATTTTGTTTTCTATCTGAAAATACGCTTTATTTGTCGGGTTGGTGTTTATTTGGTGTTTATAGACGTCAAAAGCTATGCAGATTTATGAAAAGTTATTGCCTTTTAATCGTGAATTATCAGTCTGCATAATACCTGTAGTACCTCTATTTTTCCCTACCATTTCAACCGCTATTGCGAAAATTCATAATTGAAACGCTATCAATGGCAGAGTGTTCCGTTGTTTTCTATTTATCTGCTGTAAAATACCGTTCTATGCTTTGCCCGAAATAGTCTGCAAAACGCTTATATCCATAACATAATTAATCTTTATTCAAAAGCGAAACAAAGCCCGTACAAGTCAATTCTCGGCAAGTACGGGTGGTTTTATTCTTTTGCGTTCAGCGACAATGCAGAATTGTTTTACTGCTTCACGCCTAAATATTCGGCAAGTGCATTCTGAAATACCTTTGAGCAATTCACGCCGTCTTTGTCGGCAAGGTCGGCAAGCCACGCAGGAAGCGAAAGCGTTTTCTTTACGAATCTGTTGTTCAGCTTATCCCTGAACGCAGGCATAAACACATCGATTACTGCAAGCACCTGATTTTTCTCTGTATGAATATCCTGAATTGCAGTCGGCTGAGGAATTTCCTCGTTGTCCTGCTCCATTCCCCAAAGGTGCAAACCGAGAGCTTCACGGGAATTTTCAACGGCTTCTTCGAGTGTATCTGCACAAGGCAGGCAACCGGGCAAGTCGGGGAATTCGATTGAAATACTGTCGTCAGACGCATCGAAAACTGCCACAAATGAATATCTGTCTTTCATAGCAAAGCCTCATTTCATAATAATCTGTAAGGGGTGCAGGCATTAAGGAAATTTAACGCCTGCCTGCTTCTCAATACTTTTCAGAGTTTTAATCGGAATATCTTTTCTCGGGTGAGTCAATGTAACTCTTCCGGGCTTTTCGGGGTGTTTTAATTGGTGATGGTCACCAACACAAGCCACCTCATACCAACCGTCTGCAAAAAGAATTTTGAGAACTTCCCTTGAGGAATAACTTTTCATTATGTTTCCCCCTTACAATTAATATTATAATACATAATTTATTATGTGTCAATAGTTTCCGATAAATAATTTATTATGTATTCAATTTATTTTAGCTTTGCCGAAAAACAGGACGCTTATTCAGCGTCCCATCTTCCTAACTTGAATTGATTATATATCATCTGCACGAAAGTCAACAAGCTTTCAAGCGCCTGCTCGTTGTCTATCCTATCAATCAATTCTAACATCTGTTCTTTCGTTGTCATTTGTTAATCTCCTTCTTTAGCTTAAAATATTTATATCAACCGCAGCGGCAAAGCAACGGTTATATACTGATTTTAATTTACAATAAGGTTATTCTAACTTGCCCTCTTTGCAAAGCCTTTCAACATTTTTTACTAAGTCATTTGCAAGCTCAAGAGCCTTTAAATCGTCTATCTTTTCAAGCCTTTCAAAAGTGAAAATTCTAAAAAATGTTTTATCCTGTTCTTCTTCGCTTATCGGCTCGGTGCTGATTAACTGACCTACTGTACAAACAAAGTAATTAGCAAACTTCACGGCCACGCTTGCAGGTAAATCCGGATTAGTTATGTAGCTGACATATTCATCAGCAGTAATGCCGAGGTCATCTTGAACATCTTGTATTTTGAGCTTCTGCTCTCTTCTGAAATAATCAATGTTGTTGCAAATCTGTTCCATTATTCTGTCTCCTTTAAATTTAAAATTATTCATCAGCCACAGCGGCTATATGTTTACTTCAATCTGCTTCTTGAATATAAAGTGTATGCCGCTGCACCCGTGTATTTATTATTTATGTTGCTTGCATTCGTTTACGAAAGTAAGAGCCTCCTCTTTATCTCCAAACCAATCTCGGTAAATATCCCTGCGAGATGTACTATTAAAAGAGTCATCAGGTTTATTCTGAGATTCACAGGTGTCAGTAATTGCTGCTGAAGCTCTACCATCATCGTAAAACGTCGACGTAACACAATACCATATTTTCATAATTAAACAACCTTTCGTTTAAAATTGCAACGGGCTTGTGACCGTGCCGCCGCATTACCACCGCCGAAGCGGTGTCACTCTGCGCTTTATCTGATATACTTTTCAATGTGTTGCATTACGGGATCAAATATCGTTACTGTTGCATACTGCATAGTTTTGTGTACTGTATGTACAGGATAACTTATTATTATCATTTCGCCGCCGTTCTGCCGTTCTACCCACTTTTTCAAACGGTCAATTTCTTTTCTGAATGTATCGGCTGTTTCATAGTGTGAATACTTTGCGATTTTTATCGTGTACCCTGCCGCTGCATTATCGTTTTTGCCGCACAAATGGTAACTATATTCTGCGCGGTTCATAAGATCTATAACATAATTCGGTATTTTCATATTAATTTACCTTTCTTTTATCGGGCGGTTTAGCCGCCGCTCTCGGCTTGTTGATTATAATAATTCAAAAACTGTATATAAATAATTTCCGTCATCATCTGAAATAATCTCAACTCGTGTTAGATTTGATAACGCTTCACTCATTGGTGAGGGGTATGTGCCACGCTCCCAAAGTCCGGACTTTTCAGCTAATTCCCAAAACAATCCAGTGTAGATTCCTTTACACCGCTTGTCTTCAAATAGTGATTTGATAAAATTTTCGCACCATTCAACTTTAATTGTTTTCATAATTAAAATCTCCTTTGTTCCTTTCCCGTATAGCCGTTAATTCAGATTTGTTATCTATGGAAATGTATGTATTTTGTGAGAAAGAGAAAGGCTTATATTCTCACCTCTATTCCAAGTCCATAATTTAAGTACGGCTCATTTGTTCCTCTAATACTTGCAAGGCGGCTTGTGATTGTACGTCCTGCGTCCATCAGTGGAGCTATGAACGCCGCCAGAGCTTTCGGAAGATAACCCATTGTGTACGAGCCTTTGCCCTTTACGGTTGCTATAACTGCAACTGCGTTGCGGTCATATGCGTTTGCCTTATCCCGGTAAAGGCTTATTCTGATGTTTTCGGGACGATAGTGTGTAAGGTGTTCAATAGCCTGTTGGCGTTTGCCGTACGTCACGCCTGCAACCTTTGTACAGATGTTCGGGAGCTTGACAAGCGCCCACGCTTTAATCATTGCGTTAGCTCTGTTATAGCCTTGCTTTACAAGTCTGTTTGCTATTGTCATAACCTTGCTGTGCTGTGTGCGTTTCATCTGTAGCGCCCCTTTCCTTAACTCTGTATCTATATTATACACGCTATTCCGTGAATATTCAATTGACATAATGCACAAACATTCACGGATAAAGATGTATATATTGTGCATTGAAATCCGTGCACACTTGTGCTATAATGTGTATAGTGGAAAAGAGGGCTTATATGATAACAGCCCCGGAAAGGAACTAAAAATGTCTTTAAGCTATGAAAAATTGTTTGCTCTTATGAAAGAAAAAGGACTTTCAACCTATAAAATCCGAAAGGAAAATATAATTTCACAAAGCGCATTATATGCTTTAAAAAACGGGAAAAGCGTTACTACCGAAACGATAGAAAAGCTATGTAAAGCATTGAACTGCCAACCGGGCGACATAATGGAGTATGTGGAAAATACAGAGGAATAATATTTATATACGTTATTAAGGATGTGTAAATGTGAGTGAAAAGCATAAACGACATATAACTGAAAATCTTTCAGAAGATGAGATAAACAGCACTTTGGGAACCGTAAAAACTATGTTGGAATCACTGCCGCCAAAGCAACAACATATTATGGCTGAATGGCTTGATGTATGGTGTAAATACATAGGATATGAAAAAAATTTCTTGCCGCAAAGGCTTAAGTATTATAAGCGTGGTGAAATAGTTTTAGCACACTTCGGCTATAATGTTGGTAGTGAATTAGGTGGAGTGCATTACGCAATAATCGTTGAAAACAATAATAATAAATCAAACAATACCGTGGTAGTTGTTCCTTTGTCTTCATTAGAGGATAATAAAAGCAAAGAAGATTTATTTCCTTCTGAAGTTTTTCTCGGAAATATCTTGCCAAATTCAGATAAATTGAGTTACGCTATGCCGCAACAGATAAGAGTAATCTCAAAATTAAGAGTCATTAAACCCAAATCTGCAAAAGACGGCGTTTATAAAATCAGCCGTGAACAGCTCAATGAAATAGATAATAAAATAAAAATGTTATTTACAAAAGGCAATTAGTATTATTTAAAACGCTTTTAAATTTTTCAGCTAAATATTTAAAATCCCTTTAAATAGCGTTTAATAACGTTTAAAAATTAAAAAAGTGTTGACAAAATTTAAAATCGCTCCTATAATGGTATTGTTAGGCATAATTAATTGCCTAATGCATATATTAACTATACCCCTTGCGGGTCAAATAAAAAATGCTATACCCTTTGCGGGTGACAAACGGCGAGCTTTGCGGCTCGTCGTTTTGTCTTTAAGCTTATTATTAAGAGTGTTGCCGCTGATGAAGCGCATTACTCTTGTCGGTTAGCTTAATCAAATGTTCTGTCAAGCTCCTGTGTAACCCTAAACACAAGCGCAAGCAACATCGCTCGGCGTACTAATCAGTTTTTATTCCTTACCACTTTTAACATTTGCAAGTGATAATGTTGAAACTTTCGATTCCAATGCGGTTTTGAGGTGTTTTTATTCTGCCTTACCACTCGCTCAAAAATATACCTATATTTATTTGACTAATGTTGCATATAATTAATGTATTTGCAACTTTAGACGGATAACTATATATTTATATGATAATTTAGTAATTAGTGATAAGGAAATATATAAAAACGGCTTGTTCATCGGAATAATTGACCTTACCACTAACCTTACCACTCCTGTCCACTATTACCACTTTTTAGAAAAAATGCATTTTAAACATAAAAAAATAAGGTTCAGTATCATCATATTACCGACATTCGATAATTTAAAATTCATATTCTTTCCTTTCAAAACAAATCACAACCGCCCCATACAAGCCGAGAATTGACCTGTGTGGGGATTTTATTGCTTAATAGTGTAATTTCACGTTCGCGGAACAAAACGCCGTACAAGCAAAACAACGCAACACTATAAAAACTATTTATTATTTTTATATGCCGCTGCACGTAACGAATAAAACAAAGACGCCCGTACTTGCCGAAAATCAGCTTGTACGGGCGGTTTCTTTTTGCATTATATTAAGAGTGTTGCCGCTGATGAAGCGCATTACTCCTGTCGGTTCACCTAATCAAGCGGTCTTATTTGTTTTTAAGTTCGGGAATGATAGATTCTATCGCGTCATTCAGTTCACGTTGTATTTCCTCTTCTGTCATACGCTTTTCTTTTTTAGTCGCTTTACAGCTTT
>JBJEOX010000320.1:0-1557 GCA_051880935.1 Ruminococcus sp. | reverse complement strand
GAGCATACGTTTCATGAAGTGTGTACTTCTTGCCCGCAATAAGCTTTCCTTCGATTATGTGAGGCTCGTTTGTGGAAATCCACTCCTCAACGATATTTCCGTTCTCATCGATTATCTGAAGAGTTGCACCCGGCAATTCCTCGCCTGTGGTAATGTCCTGCTTGCTGATCTTCACCTTAGTCGTATCGTCCTGCATGATGACAATATCAACAATTCCGTTTTCCGATACCGTAAACTCAACATCATTAGCGATCACATATCCGTCAGGAGCAACAGTTTCCTGAAGAGCATACTTTTTGCCTGCAATGAGTTCAGCCTCAATAAAATGCGGTTTGTTTGTGGAAATCCACTCTTCAACGATATTTTCGTTCTCGTCAATTATCTGAAGCATTGCGCCGGGCAATTCTTTTCCGTTTGTAATGTCCTGTTTTGAGATTTCAACCTTTGTGGTATCGTCCACCATAACAATAAGCGGATTGCCGTTCTCGGAAGTTGCTGTTGACTCAACGTTTTCTACCGTTACATTGCCGTAAATATCAACGCTGTACTTAATGTCAGTTGCAATAACATAACCGTCAGGAGCCACAGTTTCCTTTAGCGTGTATGCCCCTGCAGGAAGCTCTGTAACAACATGATTTGTACCTTCGGAAGTCCATTCGTCAACAATATTACCCTCAGAATCAACAAGCTGCATTTTAGCACCGACAAGTTCATTTCCATAAACATCACGCTTTGATATCTCAACCGTAATTGGCTTGTTTTCGGCAATGATTTCAACCACAGCACCGTTCTCGGAAATGGTAACAGGATACTTTTCATCTGAGAAAATATATCCCGCAGGAGCTTCGATTTCACATACAATGTAGTTGCCGTATGCTGCATCGGCAAACTCAAAATATCCGTTCTCATCGGAAACAGCAGTCATTATTGCGTTATCAGTCTTAAACTCGGAAGTATCGGCAGCAAACAACCCGAACACAGCATTTTCAAGACGCTCGCCGCTTTCATTTACTTTGTATCCTCGTACAGAACCACGCTTTATGCTGTTGATAAACTGTCCGCAGTCGATATCCACGGTCTGAGTATCCTGACCCATATACTCAAAGATAACAAGGTACTTTTCACCGTTGAGGACGTAATGTTCGTCAGTAGCTATCTCCTGCACATAATACTTTCCAAATGGAAGCTTAGCGTCAAATTTTGCGGTCATATCCTCACCCAAAGATATCTCCGAAATAAGACCGCCGGCAGGAATTGACGTGCCGTTTGAAGCTGTGATCTCCTCTGCCGCAAACAGTCCGAAGCGAACGCTTGAAAAGTTGTCCTTGCCGTAAATGCCGAAAAGTTCGTCATTCTCCATAACCTTAGAAAGCGAGATTCTTACGCCCTGATAGTCATTCATAAAAGCTGTTTCAACAGTATCACGGATTGAAACTTCCTGTCCCGCATAGGTAAGCTCTACCGTCTTGGTCTGAGAATTAAGCACATAACCGAAAGGAGCCTTAATCTCCCTTACCTCATATTTACCCAGATAAAGCAGAGGAGTTTCCGCATAGC
>JBJEOX010000319.1:0-1567 GCA_051880935.1 Ruminococcus sp. | reverse complement strand
TCGGCGGACAGCCGGGCGCTCTGCTTGCCCCGGACAAGTCCGGGAAATGTAGCCCAAAACTTCGCTTCTAAAAATAAAATTTAAAATCTGCCGTAAATTCGCCCAAATTTTGATTTTTACTTGCAGTCGGGTACGGCTCCACCTTTTCTTAAAAAGCGGAAAAACCCGCAAATTCTGCCCGACAGGGACGATAGGAACGATATGGACGATATTTATCGGACAGGGATTTTATCGTCATCATCGGCACTATCGTCACTTTCTTCATAACGAATGTTTATATAACGCTTACCACTGCTTCTGTATGAATTGAAAAACACATTGTAGTCCTCAAGCTGAAAACGATATTGATTTAGCATTCTCTTGAAAGCGTTTGCCGTGTATTGCTTTTTAAAGACTGCGTTAAACTTTTCCGTCAGCTCAGTGTTGCTACCAACAAATAACTTTTCCCTTTTCATAAACTCAATCACAGCAAACACATCATCAGGCAAAAGTATTTCAGGATTTTCAAGGCTGTCGGAAACAATATTCCACCTGTGAGTTTCCTTTGAAAATTCAATTTCAATTTTTCTATCTTCAATATCTCTGCCTGAGCATTGCATAACAGCTCTGTTCTGACCTCTTTCTTTTTCACTTATAGAAATCAGAGTATCAGCACAACCTGTGATTGCTGTTGAGCCCGAAAAGTTATTCAGAAAATCACCGGAGCTTTCTTTTCTGAAATGATGAATCAGCAGAAGAGAAATATCAAGCTTGTCTGCAAGATGTTTTAGCTTGGAGATTTCATAATAATCATTCGCATAGGAAATATCTTTGTGAGGTTTTCTAACAAGCTGAAGCGTATCTATGACAACAAGTCTTGTGTCTGTATGCTCCTTCACAAAATCCTCTATCTGCTCTTCAAGACCATCCGCAAGAGAACAGGAAGATGTTGCAAAGACAATACTTCTCGGCACATCATCTGTGATTACATTAAGTCGTTTTTGCAATCGCCTTTTGTTATCTTCAAGACAAATACATAGTGTTGTTCCTTGCTTAGTATTAAAGTTCCAAGCTTTTTCTCCTTTGGAAATGCTTAAGCACCAATCAAGCACAAGCCAGGACTTACCTACCTTTGGCGGACCTGCAAGAATAATCAAGCCCTGTGGCAATAGAGTATCAATGCAGAATTGTAGCGGTTCAATTCTTTCGTCCATAAGACTTTCGCCGTCAAAGGTTTCCAGCTTTTTAAAATTTTTAACCATATTGGTTATCCACATCCTTTCATTTTTAATAATTAATTACGTATAAAGTTTTAATAAATCATAACCTCATCACTCCTTCTATCCTCTGATATATAAATGTCAGAAATTTTTAAAAAGCAGTAAAAGTACGTGACAGCTTAATTTACTTTCCTGCATAATTGTGATTTTAAATTCAGATGTTTTATTAGTAGTTAAAAAATCACTTTGAGTCCATTTGTTTTTATTTGACAAGAATTTTACGCTAGGAACAGCAGAAGAAAATTAACCCCCCTACACTTGTTTCCTCACTAAAACCCATTTCGACAAGCCTGTTTTTTATAAAAATT
>JBJEOX010000318.1:0-1584 GCA_051880935.1 Ruminococcus sp. | reverse complement strand
CTGTCAAGTCTGTAGTGCGAAACATCGTCGTACTTGTCGTAGTTGCACACAAGATAATACCTGCCGTTTGTCGCAACAATCTGATAAGGATTGATGATATACTCACGCACCTCACCCTCACTGTTTTTGCGGGGGTGAAGCTTTTTGTCAATGTCATAGTAATTGTATGTAAACGCAACCTGACATTCTTTGCTGATAGCCTCGTCAAGCGTTTCAATCGTGAGAAAAAGCTCGCTGTTGGTCGGCAGATTTTCAGGCAGATTGCGAATGTGCTTTACCCTTGACCTGAAATAAACATTTGAAAGTCCCTCAAGCTTTTCAACAAGCTGTTCGCATTGAGAGTAGGGAATATGACTTGAAAACAGCAAACTGTCGATAAGTAATCTTAATTCTCCGTCGGAAAAATCACGGTTGAGGTAAAAATCAGAAAGAATATAGCTCTCTTCTTCCTTTCCTTGCTTGTTTCTGAACATTCTCAACGTTTCGCTGTATTCAATGTTATATCCGACCTCAATCAGATTCATCAGACTTCGCTTAACAGTCTTTCTGTCGGCTTTCATATCGTATTCTTTATCAAGAATATCAACAATGTCCTTCTGGCTGAGCCTGTGATTTTCGTCGGTGTATTTTTTAACAATATCAAGAACATTCATAATCAGAAGCTTCTTAGGCTGCATAGCGCACATAGATTGTCACCTCATAAAAATTTTACCATATTATTTGTCGGTTTTCAACAAAAATCACGCAAAAGCTATCAAAGAATGCAAACTTATTATCCGTATAATGCAGCATATCATATTCTATGGTGCATTTTTTGGACATATGTTCTTTGCTGTAATATTCGGTTTAAAAATCAAATCAATTTATTAAAATAAAATAAATTTTTATTTGCTGCGGCACTTCGGTTTGTTGGAAATTACAGGAAATAATTTTGCCCTAGATTAATATAATAATAAAAGTTGTGTATGATATCTGCTCGCTCAAAAGGCGAACAGTGTCTGATAAATTGCTTCCGGAAAGCGAAATTTTTTAAAAAAGGTTTGACTGAATGATTACACAATTTAAAAGAGCAAAAAGATTTACAAGCATTCTGATTTGCGTCACAATGCTTATGTCCTGCTGTACGTTGTTTGCAAACAGTGTTGCGGCAGAGGAAACAGACGTTACACGTATATCCGATTATTCAACAATGAATGAATGGAAAAACTACTTCGGGTCTGATATGAAGTCTACCGAAAACGAGGGAAGTGTGTGGACAGATAAAACCGTTCTGACCGATTCGTCAGCTTTAGGCAATTCGGGAATCGCTATGAACAGCAACGACGATTTCCTTGTAGCCTTGTCTGCAATCGCCTCTAATAAAACGGTAAAGGTCATTTCAAATATGCCCACCGACACTATGCTTATTCTCGACGTATCCGGCTCAATGAACGATGACGCAGGGCACAATGACCTTGCCGAAGAAATGGTTGACGCCGCAAACGACAGCATCGCAGATCTTCTTTCAAGCAACAAATACAGCCGAATAGGCGTTGTGCTCTATTCGGGATCAAGCTCAGGAGCGTCAACTGACGACGCTGTACT
>JBJEOX010000317.1:0-1596 GCA_051880935.1 Ruminococcus sp. | reverse complement strand
CGGAATTTCGGTCTTTACGTTCTTGCCGATTTCCGCAGGGTCAATGTCAATGTGGATAACTGTTGTGTTTTCGCTCATCTGATGAGGAGCAGCAACGGCTCTGTCACCGAGTCTTGCGCCGCATACGATTACGAGGTCAGCCTCGTGCAGCGCACGGTTTGCAACAGCCTTGCCGTGTGTGCCGAGCATACCGAGATAAAGCTCGTGCTCGCTTGGCATAACGCCGATTCCCATCATCGTAGAGATTACGGGAATTCTTGTTTTTAATGCAAAATCCTGAAATTTAAGCTTAACGCCCGAGCTTAATACACCGCCGCCCGATACGATAAGCGGACGTTTGCTTGCTTTGATAGCGTCAATTGCACGCTTTACCTGAATTGTGTGACCTTTGGTGTTGGGTTTGTAGCCGATGATGTTCACGCTGTCGGGATAAACAAACTCTTCAATTTCGTTAGTCTGAATATCCATAGGAATGTCAATGAGTACGGGACCCTGTCTGCCTGTTGAGGCAATGTGGAACGCCTCTTTGAAAACACGGGGTAAATCTTCGGTTTTGCTGACAAGGTAGCTGTGCTTTACAAAAGGCTCGCACGCACCTGTGATGTCAGCCTCCTGAAACACGTCACGTCCGAGCAGGTCGGAACGAACCTGTCCCGTAATTGCAATCATCGGGATTGAGTCGGTGTAGGCGGTGGCAATACCTGTGATAAGGTTTGTCGCACCGGGACCGGAGGTTGCGACGCAAACACCCGGTCTGCCGCTGCAGCGTGCGTATCCGCTTGCGGCGTGAGCGGCATTCTGTTCCTGGCGGACGAGAATGTGCTTTATATCAGAATCGTAGATTTTATCGTAAAACGGGCATATAGCAGCACCCGGATAACCAAAGACGACTGAAACGCCCTCAGCCTCCAAACATTTTACCATAATTTCAGCACCGCTAATCATTATGTTTTTGTCCCTCCTATCCTTTTTATTTTTATTATAAAAGCAAGTATTTTTCAGTAATTGCTTTTACAGATTATTATACAATAAATATATCAAAAAGTAAAGAGCTGAGAAAAAAGTCGGAAAAATATAATTAATTTAAATCGGAAAATAAAGTTTTAAGTATAAATTTAAAGCAAAATAAAGCCCTGCAAACAAAAATCCTTGCTTGCAGGGATGAAATTAATTATTCGGTTATCATTCAAGCATATTCTTTTTATGATGTTTTGCTGAGCTTAAATACTGTATCAGACTGTTCTGCGACAAATTTAGAATGTGTTACAATAATTATGCATTTGCCCTCCTTTGCAAGCATTTTGAAAATATCGATTATTTCGCTCTGGGTTTCGCTGTCGAGATTGCCTGTCGGTTCGTCGGCAAGAATAATATCGGGATTATATGAAATTGCCCTTGCGATTGCCACACGCTGCTGCTGACCGCCCGAAAGCTTTAGTATGCGCCTGTTTGCCTCTTCTTCCGACAGACCGACCTTGTTAAGAAGCTCCATTGCGATTTCATTTTTGCTTTTTTCCGTGAATTTTTTGCCTGAAATATTCATCGACAAGACAACATTTTCAAGTGCGGTAAGGTGAGGGAGAAGATTGAAATTCT
>JBJEOX010000316.1:0-1597 GCA_051880935.1 Ruminococcus sp. | reverse complement strand
GTAAATGTTGGAATTAATATCGGTATTGCCTATAAGGCAGATTCCGAAGTTCGGGTTCTGGTCTGACAGCGACCTCAGCGTTTCAACAACTCTTACAGTCAGGAATTGAGCTTCGTCAATTATCAGAACCTTTCTTCCGCCCGAAAACTCCTCCGCCAATGCGTTCCACATATCGCTCAATCTGCGCCTGAGCGGCTTTATATTCAGGCAGTCGCATATTTTTCCGAGAAACGCACTCAAATTTGAAAAGCAGGCGTTTGCCGTAACCATATATGACGTGTTCGGGTATTGCTCTATGTAGTGCAGGCACGCCATTGTTTTTCCGATTCCTGCATCACCGCAGGCAATAGCCAAGCCGCCCTGCAGATGACAGATTTTTATAATCTGAAAAACATTATTGCTCACGCTTGTTTCTTTATAATCGTTGCTGATTACCGAGCTTTTAAGCTCTGCGGCAGCTTCACGGTTATTAAGGAACTCAACAACCTTGCTTTCGAAATTTTCAATATTGCCGGAATATTTGTTGTTCAGATACTGCGATAACGAGCCTCCTGTATATCCGAATGCTCTTGCAAGATTTTCACGTGAACCAAACTCCGGTACAAGCTCCAACAGCTTTTTCTTTAATTCAGGATTTGCTGACATTTTTATTCCTCCTTCTGTCTTTGCTCAAGATTCCTGATCATTTTTGCTTTGTCAATTTTGACTACATTATTCTGACCGACTGCCATTTCTGCAGGCTCTTCATCGGCACGGTGTATTGAAATAATCTTTGGCTTAAGTTCCTCAGACTTCGCCTTGTTTGCTTCTGCAGCGGCAAGTACAAGCTCAAGAGCTGTTTTCTTGCCAAGGCTTGTAATTGCTGTTGCCTTAAGCTGTTGCACCGTGAGCTTTTCAAAGCTCTTTGTCTTTCTGATTGCAACTGCAAGCTCATCCCTTGAAGCACCGTATTCACGGACGGCATCATTGTCAGCCGGAACGGTCATAAGGTAATTGTCCTTGAGGTCGTATACTCTTACGGTTGACATATTCTCCGGGTCATATCTGCAATAAACAGATTGTCCGAAATAATTTGCTTTCAGCTCATCATTGAAATAATCAATCTGCTCGCCTGCAACCATAATATGAACTCCACGTCTGCCGACCTTCTGACTTCTGGTGCTTCTCATCAGCATAAGGTTGAGGTCAAGCTCGGAAGCAATTCTCTGCTCGTGTAAATTCTCTCTGTAAACCTGCATTCGGGTTTTGCCGCTGTCAGCTGATACTGCACCGGAATACGGCTGCTCATTGAAGTAGTATTCCAGAATATCTTCAACAGCCTTTGTGAATTCATCATCAGTAGGAATATTATCCGAATCTTTCATAACCTTTTTCAGACGTTCGGGACGTTCAACCACGTTACCGCCCGTATATGTCGGGAACAGTCTTGAAAGCCTGTCCTTAACATCACGGAAACGCCGCTCAATGATTTTCGCCTTTGCGTTTCGCACGATAGCGTTTGTCATTTTTATACCGAGCCGCTCAAAAACAGGCGGCGGAGTAAAGTCGTTCTTCGTACTCTTTTTCTGCCTGTGTCCAAGTCCTCCGACATCACGTG
>JBJEOX010000315.1:0-7620 GCA_051880935.1 Ruminococcus sp. | reverse complement strand
AAAAATCACATCAAAAAACAGAGCAGATAACGAAAACTACCTGCTCTGTAAAAAATTAAGTTATATGTTCCTTATGGGAAGTCAGCTGACTTGAACCCTCGGCACGCGGTTTTGGAGACGCAATTTATACTTTTTATATGTCTTTGCTTCATTTTGCAAGTCGTTATAAACGCAGATTTTAAGCCGTTTTCTTTGCGTATCTCGTAATATCTCTTTGTATGTCAGAATTTGAATAAACACCAAATAAACACCAAGTTTTAATGAACGGTTTCCGTTGCTTTGCCGCTGCAGTCGATTTTGTTTTTTTACACGCTGTATTTTTGCTCATTAGCTATAGAAAATATTTTTCCTCGGTACACTGAACATTGCAAAACGATTATTCTTTTATGTATCAAAAATATAGTCACAAAAGTCCGCAAAGATTGTCACAATAGTCTACATAAAAGTTTACAAATATTGTCACAAAATGGAAATTTTGAAAAGTCGATTTGTGACAATGTTTTTGTAAACTATGCGGCTTGAATAAGCCATTTTGTAAACTTTATGTAAACTTTTTATAACGTACTCTATAGAACATAGTTCGGAAAAGTTTACACATCTCTACGTTAAAATAAGTAACACTCCTCTATAAAAAATGTTCTATGATTTATTGAAATTTGCAAAAATATAACCGCCATTCCATACCCGGAACGGCGGTATTTTGTTATGTGTTTCAGCTTACTGCAGGTTTATCTTGCTTGTTATTAAAAATATCTTCCAGCTTTTCCGCCGCTGTATCGTCTGATGACTTTATTGCGTGGGCGTATATCCTGCCGGTTGTTTCTGTGTTGGAATGACCGAGGCGCTTTGATACCGTTGTAATCGGAACGCCGGCGGCAATTTGTAACGTTGCATTCGTATGACGGAGGGAATGTAATGTGATGTACGGAATCTCCGGGTGCGCTTTCATAAATTTTGAAAACCAGCTTGAAACGCTGTCGGGCTTTAAGGGCTTTCCGTCGCAGCTTGTGAAAATATAGTCCTCTGTGCCTTTCCAGTAACTTCCGTATGACAAGCGTTGCTCCATCTGATAAACCTTGTATTCACGCAAATCGTTTATCGCTATCTGCGAAAGCCTGATACAACGCTCGGAGCTTTTATTTTTCGTCTTGTCCTCAAAGAGTCCTCTGTCGGGAAGATACTGTAAGGAGCGGCAAATATTAAGCGTTCCGCTTTCAAAATCAACGTCAGACCATTTCAAGCCGAGTGCTTCACTCCTGCGCATACCCGTGAACAAAAGTAGTCGAATGAGCGTTCTGTGCGTTTCATCGGCGCCTTCCAACGCTTTGATTAATGCGTCCGCCTGAACCTCATCAATATACTTTGCCTCTTTAACGTCTGCCTGCGGCGCTTTTGTCCTGTCGCAGGGATTTGAATAGAGTACATTCCATTCAACTGCTGTGTGCAGAATTGCAGAAATCAGCCTGTGATGGTGCAGTATGGTTTCTCCCGAAAGCGCTTTCTTGCCCTCACCGTCAGGAGTGAAAAGCTCCATTAGCGGCATTTGCAGAGCAGCGGCAAGCTTTTCTGCATTTGCAAGATTTATGTTGTTACCCTTGCGGATAGAAATCATTGTTGTGTTTGAAATTCCCGAAAGTCGGCATAACTGTGCTGTTGTAAGGCTGTTTTGCCTGAGGTAATCGTCAATGCTTATTTTGCACTTGTACTTCGTATCAAGCCTGATTCCGCCCTCTGCAAGGTTATTGTAAAACTCCCTCAGGTGCATCGGCTGAAGCCTGCAAAGCTTTATGTGACCTATTGCGGCATTTATGCGAGGCAACATACTTTCGTATCTTGCGTATGTTCGGGGGCGCAAATCCTTTTTACGGTCATTCATCCAGATTTCGGCGAACTCGGCAAAGCGTATGTTTTCATCAAGCACCTGACCTTTCAGACAGCGTTCCTCAAAGAGCGTTGCCTGCCGCTGCAGTTCTTTTTCAATCTGCTTTTCGTTCATATTCGGTTCGGGCTTCCAGGTCATTGTTTTGCGGATCTGCCTTTTGTTCATATCATATCCGCAGGAAACAGTTATTTTGTAGGAGTTATTTCTTTTTTGAATTGTTGCCATGTTTTATACTCTTTTCTTGTTCATCTAAAGAATATTGTGATAATAACTTTGTTATTTTATATTCTAACTCACAATTGGTACTTAAATCTTCATTAATATATGCATTTAACAACTCCGTAAACTCATTGGTCAAACGGTATTTTTCCAAATCCAACTTGTCTTTAACTTCCTGATATTTTTTTAAATAAGCATTAGTGGATTTAGAGTCATAACAATACTTGTCTTTATTATTCAAAAAGTCGATTTGAAATTCTTGCAATTGACCGGTAAGTTTTTTGCATGTATAAAACTTAGTACACAAAGCAACGAATTGAATCATATTATCACCCAGAAGAAAGTTCAGCAGTTCAAGCGTTTGCTTTCCCCAAGGCGTGCCCAGCAATTCCACGCACTGCAAATCAAGCCCTGTATATTCACAAATATAATTAATATCTTTGTCAGTGGTAGGCTGTTCCGATAAACCCAACAGATAATCAGCAGAAACATCAAAAAATTCTGCAAGTTTAATTAAAACATCTGAATTAGGGAGAGTGTTGCCGAGTGTATAACTACTGATCGCTTGTCTTGTTACCCCGACTATAGCAGAGAGTTCAGTCTGCGATATTCCTTTAGCTTCAATCAGTTCACGCAATCGCTTTGCAAAGGGTATAGTATACATTTTTTGTATATCTATTTTTACTCTTGACAATATTATTCGTCTCCTTGTTAATTTTATTTGTAATTAAAATTATTAGATACTTTTAATTGACAACATTATTTATTTGTCGTATAATGGAGTTGTAAAATCAATCATACAAATAATATAAATCATCATATTATTTTTGTCAACAAATAATTCGAGAAAGGACGATGAAAAATGCTTGCAAACACAGATATTAGAGCAACGGCAAAGGACAAAGGTGTCAGACTTTGGGAGATTGCGGAGTATCTAAAAGTCAGCGACCCTACTATGACCAGAAAGCTCCGTCGTGAGCTTTCTGCCAACGAAAAGAAGAGGATGTTCACAATCATTGATGAAATTGCATCAGCAAAGCAGAGTTGAGAGGATGATGCAAAAATATGTTTGACAAAATAAAAAACGCCGCTCCGAGTGCTACCAACACCCGAAACGGCTAAGACCAAAAACGAACCACACGTTTAATAGTCCTATAGATATTCTATCACATTTCGGGGTATTTATAAAGGCTATTGAAAAAATTTTTTATAATTGCATAGTTTTATGCAATTTCCTGCGAATTATCGCTATATATGAGGGTTTACCCCGAAATAATGTAAAGGAGTATCGTAATGATAAATAATTCATCAGCGGCGGAGCAGCTAAATGTTCCGAAAAACAGAATCCCTGTTGTGCTGTCTGTTAAAGACGCAGTACATAGAATCAAAGAAGAATGTCCTGAAACGGCAATTTCAGAACACTATTTAAGACAGCTTATAAAAGACGGTATTCTTCCCGAGCTAAAGGCAGGAAATAAACTGCTTATAAATATGGACGTGCTTGTAGAATACCTCACTAATCCGAACGCAGAGAAATTCCGACCAAAGCCGAATGTTTACAGCTTTAACGGCATTCGTCCTGTCGGAACAAGGCGGTGAGAATATTGCAGTTAAGCGATATAGTATCACGCTTTCAAAGTCCGAAGAAGAACGGCAACAATAGCTTTATGGTGCGTTGCCCCTGCCACAACGACAGCACGCAGAGCCTTTCAATCAGTGAGGAAAACGGTAAAATACTGCTGAATTGTTTTGCAGGGTGCAGGACAGAGGACATTCTACATTCAGCCGGACTTGAAATGAAGGATTTATTTGCTGACAAGCCAAGCTGTGCCACGCCAAAGCCGCCGAACGTTGAATATATTTACTCGGACAGGCTCAAGAAAATTCGCTATTATATTCAGAATAACGGACAATGGAAAAAGTCGTTTTATTGGCAACACAAGGACGAAAACGGAAAATGGCAAAGCGGCAAGGGCAATTGCAAAGTGCCGCTGTACAAGCAGAATTTACTTTTAAATGTTCCGGCAGATGAAACGGTTTACATAGTCGAGGGCGAAAAGGACTGCGACACAATGACCGACAAGCTCCGTTTCAGGGCGGTTTCTGCTCCGAACGGAGCAACAAAGAGAGGTACAAAAAACAAGTGGAACAGCGAATACAACAGCCTGTTTCGCAATCTGAATGTTGCAATTATTCCCGATAATGACGAAGTAGGCAGGTCATACGCCGAAACAATCGCAAACGAGCTGTTGCCCTGTGCGAAGTCGGTAAAGATTATAAATCTTTGTGATGAATGGGAAAATCTCAAGCACAAAGGCGACATTGCAGACATTTACGAAACCGAACAGCCTGCAAGAGGAATGTCGGTTGCTCAGGTTGTAGCATTCAAACTGTCTGCACTGACAGTAGCAACACCCGACTATATCCCCGATGAAACGCCTGAAACAACCGAAAAGCACTGCAAAGAGAATTATCCCTTGTGGACTTACGGCGACGGAGATTCACGCAAGATAAAGGAACAGCTTTATATTACCGAATTTATAAAATCCCACAATGTGAAATGCATAAACAACAAGCTCTATTCTGTAGACGGAGCTGTTGACGACGGCAAGGCAAGACAGATTATAATCAGCGAGATTCTGCCGTACGTGAAAACCAATCACGGCGACAAGGCAGAAAAGCTGTTAAAAGGCATAAAAGCTCTTTGCTACACCGAGCCGCCAAAGCCGAGCCTTGACAAGCTGCATTTTAAAAACGGAACTCTTTCAAAGGATAGCAGCGGCAAGTTTACCGTGTTCAGCAGGGAAAAGGAATTTTGTATAAACCGTTTTCCTGTGAATTACAACCCCGAAGCTCCAACACCGCAACGTTTTCTGAAATATCTTGATGAGGTGTATTATTCTGACGATCAGAAGACCTTGAAGCAATATTGCGGCTACTGCTTGCTTCCGACAACCGTTATGCAGAAAGCACTGATAATCATCGGCGAGGGCGGTGAGGGAAAGAGCGTTCTGGGCGCAATCCTCAACGGAATTATAGGCGAAAGCAATTGCTACAACGAAAGCGTGGGAGTGTTGCAGACTACATTCGGCATAGCAAACGTTGAAGGCAAGCTGATATTTATTGATGACGATTTGAGCGAGAACGCACTTAAGAACGCAAGAGCTTTTAAAAATCTTGTCACGAATAAAACGACGATTTCGGCACAGAAGAAATTTGTGCAGGACAATCAGATTAAGCCGTATGTACGCTTTGTGTGCTTCGGCAACTTCACGCTTCAGGCATTGTATGATATTTCGGAGGGATTTCACCGCCGTCAGCTGATTTTGCAGGTAAAGCCCAAAGATAAAAACCGCATTGATAACCCGTTCATTGACAGCGAGATTATTGAGAACGAGGGCGAGGGCGTTATGAATTGGTTGGTGCAGGGACTGAACGAACTCATATCGAACAATTTCAAAATCTACACCAGTGAACGAACGGACACAACAAGCGAAAACTTTAAACACGAAAACGACAGCGTTTATTTGTTTCTGACAGAATGCGAGGGAATACAAAAGGGCAAAGGACTGCAAGCGCATTCTGCTTCGATTTTTACGGCATATCAGAAGTTTTGCAGTGACAATGCTTTGACGGCACTCAAGGAACGGAACTTTTTAAATTCGCTTAAATCTAAAGGACGGGAATTCAATATACAAAAAGTTGACTATCCTTTCGAGTTGCAAACAAAGGCAGGAAAAAAGAAAGCGAGAGGTTTTGACGGAATAAGCGTGAACGACAGTTATATTTTCATAAACTTCTGATTCAGAGATGTTTTGCTACATATTGCTACACATTACTACACAGTTTTCTACATTATAATTTATGCCAAAATTCCGATAAATACCGAATTATATACACTCACTACACTTACTACACTTAATATTTTATATTACAGTTTTTTCATAGGTGTTTTGAAATTAATTTATATAATATATTTATTTTACTGTTCCAAGCGTAGTGAGCGTAGATTTTCGCAAATATACGGTATTTCTACAGTAGATTAACGGCTTTTGGTATGTGTGCAATGCGTAGTAAAATGCATAATGCAGCGGAAATATAACGCTGTATTGTAAAGGAATTGAAAAAGAATGACCGACAGGGATGTACTTAAAATATATCTCGGCAGATATTCAAGGGCGCTTGAAAAAATATCCGAGCTTGAAAGTGAAAGACAGCAGACAGAGGAAAATGCCGCCGCAATAAAAAGCGCCTGCAACTTTACATACACCAAGGTTAAGACGAATTCCGTAAATAAGCAAGCGGAAACTTGTGCAGTAAAAGCCGTACATATTGAAGAAAGAATCAATCGTATAAAAGCACAGCTGTCGGGAATCAGGAATGATGTACTCCGAATGATTAATTTTTTACCGATAGAAGCGGATGGATATTGCTTGCTGGTAGAAAAATTCGTGTACTGTAAAAACCCCCGCCGTATAATGGGCGACCTGCATATTACGAAAAGCGGATACTATAACCGATACAATAATACTCTTGAAATCCTGCTGAAAAATAAAGAGGTCAAAGAAATCTTAAGTAAGTACAAGGATGCGCATAGAGTCAGTCGATAAGCGTTGAAATATTAATTCAATTATTTTGCTTTATCAACATTCTTGTTGCAATTAGTTTTTTGTACAGTAAAAAATTTTTTTATTATGCATTAATAATCGCTCATTGAACTTTAAGCAAATGAACAGATAACATTTCACATTATGCCGTCGGAATAGCCGTAGGTACTACCAACACCCGGGAGCCTATGCGGGGCGAGGAAGGCGCGGCGTTTCTGCGTATAAAGTGCAAAAAAATTTCTGCATTTCGTTACGCAAAACCATATAATTTATAATTCCGGTAGGAGCCTTGCCGCTGCCTACTTGTGAAAGAAAGGGAAAAATATGAATTTCAAAGTACCGAATAAAGTATTGAAACATTTAGAATCAAGAGCTATCAACCACGAAACACCGATTGATTTTGTAAACCGTGCGATTGATGAAACAATCCACCGTGATAAGATAGAGGACGGTGTTATATTCGGAAATCTTCCGCACTGTGCCGTAATTGATGTAGTGCCGAATATCGGCGATATGCTGATACTGATAACCTTTGCAGACGGTGACAGGAGACTGTTCAACGCTTCATATTTCAAGGATAACCCGAATTTCAAGCCGATTAGTACGCCGAGCGATGTAGCTTGCGCTTATGTTGAGGGTTGCACCGTTGCGTGGAAGGATAAGGAAGAAATGTTCTTCGAGCTTCCTCCGGGTTTCCTTTATCAACACAGCGTTTCACTTTCAGCGTTAGGCTCAGCGGTTACACAGGAGCTTGACAGAGCATTTGACGAAGAACGGAACAGATTCTATTGCCAATCCTTAAAGGAAACAGCCGAAGAGCAGGAAGATAGGTTGAAGAATATCAGATTACCCGATGATTTTATAAAAAGTTGTAATGGTGATACAAAAGAAAAGCATTCAGAAAATGAAGAG
>JBJEOX010000314.1:0-1600 GCA_051880935.1 Ruminococcus sp. | reverse complement strand
CAATGCGGCAAAACAGTCACTTGCACGGTGTCGAACTTGACAGCATTTCCGGCAGAATTGCCCGACAGCTCTATCAGACAGCGGATATTCAGATAAAGGGTTACGAGCAAACCGAGTTTTCGGACAATTTCTTTGACGCTGCTGTCGGTAATGTGCCGTTCGGCTCTTACGGCGTTTCAGACAAGCGTTACAACCGAGAGAATTTCTTTATCCACGACTACTTTCTCGCAAAAACGCTTGATAAACTCGCACCCGGCGGTGTTGCCGCACTTATTACCACAAAGGGTACGCTTGATAAGGAAAATCCCCGTGTGCGTGAATATCTTGCCCGCAGAGGTGACTTAATCGGTGCAATCCGTCTGCCGAACAACGCTTTCAAAGCTAACGCAGGAACAGAGGTCACAACGGATATTCTGTTCTTCCAAAAGCGTGAAAAAATGGCTGTGGAAATGCCCGATTGGTGCTACGTTGGCAGAAACAGCGAGGGCGTTCCCGTGAACAACTATTTCATCGACCACCCTGAAATGATACTCGGTGAAATGAAACAGGGTATGGAGTTCTCACTGTACGGAAATGCAAACGAAACCGCCTGTGTGCCTATTGAGGGAGCTGTGCTTTCCGAACAGCTTGAAAAGGCTGTCGGTAATCTGAAGCTCGTCAACGCTATCCGCAAGCATACCGAACAGCGTGACAAACAGGCAGGAATTATCCCTGCTACGGCAGATGTGCGGAATTTCACCTTTGCCGAGGTCGAAGGGAGAATGTATTTCCGTGAGAACAACATAATGACCGAGGTGACGGAAACGGGAAAAAGGCTTGACCGCATAAAAGCTCTCAACGAGCTGCGGAAAACTTTCCGTGAAATCCTCACCGAACAGGAGAACAACTGCTCCGATGAACGGCTTGCGGAATTACAGAGCATACTTAACAGGCGGTACGATAGTTTCGTAAAGCAGTTCGGCTATGTCAACGACAGCGCAAACGAACAGGTTTTCGGCAAGGACGATGACTACAATTCTCTGTGTGCTTTGGAAATCGTTGACGAGGAGAAAAAGACCGTTGAAAAGTCCGATTTCTTCACCAAACGCACCGTCAAGTACACCGCCGAGATTACCCACGTTGATACGCCGCAGGAGGCTATGCAGGTTTCCATTGATACAAGAGGTAAAATGGATATTCCGTATATGGCGCAGTTATGCGGACAAGAGCCGCAGACGGTAGTTGATGTGCTGAAAGCGGACAACCTGATATACCTCAATCCGCTGAAAGCAAGCGAGGACAATTCCATTGAGGGCTGGGAAGAAGCGTCCGAGTATCTTTCCGGCAATGTCCGTGAGAAGCTCCGCACCGCCGAACTATATGCAAAGGACAATCCCGAATATCAGCGCAATGTGGCGGCTCTTACAAGCGTACTGCCTAAAAAGTTGGAGGCAGGAGATATATCTGCCCGTATCGGCGTTTCTTGGGTTGATGTGGAGGACTATCAGCTGTTTCTCGTGGAATACGCAAAGTCAAGGTTTTTCGACCCTCTGCGCCGAACAATCACGGGCGAGTACAAAATCGACAACAAGAATTGGGATATGGGCGCTGCCGCAACGCA
>JBJEOX010000313.1:0-1603 GCA_051880935.1 Ruminococcus sp. | reverse complement strand
ATATCTTACGGAAAATCATTTTGATGTAATAATTATGACTCACCTGTTCCCTGCCGAAATTATCACGAATATGAAAAGTGACGGGATTTCTATCCCGAAAACTATGTTTATCGGCACGGACTATACCTGTATTCCGTTTACAGAGGAAACGGACTGCGACGTCTATGTTATTCCCTCGCCTGAGCTTGCCGACGATTACACAAACAGAGGGATTGCAAAAGAAAAGCTGTGCCCTCTCGGTATTCCCGTTATGAGCTGTTTTTCTGAAAACAAAAACCGAGATGAAATCCGAAAAAAGCTTGGACTTGATTCAGACAAAAAATATGTCCTCGTCAGCGGCGGCAGTATGGGAGGCGGACAAATTAAAAAGGCGGTTAAAACGCTCTCGTGCGTTATTGCCGACTGTGAAAACACCGAGCTGATTGTCATCTGCGGCAACAACAAAGAGCTTTTTGACAAGCTTAAAGCCGCCGGTTATCCGAAGGTGAATGTTCTCGGTTACTGCGAAAATATGGCTGAATATATGAAAGCTGCAAGCCTGTTTGTCACAAAGCCGGGAGGACTTTCATCAACCGAAGCCGCTGTCACCAACGTGCCGATACTGCACACTGCGGCAATTCCGGGGTGCGAAACACGCAATGCAGAATTTTTCAGCAAAAACGGTATGAGCAGGCTGTGCAAGGCTTCAAAAAGAGAATTGTCTGAAGCATTAAAGATTATTGATGATGAAAAAGCCTGCCTTGCTATGGCAGAAAATCAGCGCAAAAAAATCAATTCAAACGCCGCTGCGGATATTTGTGATTTGGCTGAAAAGCTGATTAAATGCAAAAACTGATTTCTATATTATAAAAAACGGGGCTGAAAAACAGTCCCATTTTACTTTTCCTTACCTTTTCTTAATCGGGTGGCGCACTACCGTTTTCAGCTTTTCGGGTGCAACACGTCTTGCGTCGCTCAGATAAATTTCGTGATGATAACGCCTGTCGGTTATATCAATTTCATATCCCTGATTCTCTGCGTATTCGTGCATAAGCTCAACGGTTGCAGGCTCGTCATCATATCTACCGATATGCATACACTGAACGCACAAGCCCTCATTGTATGTGAGAAACTCGACCTTTGAAAAATCGGTTTTCTTCTTTCTTGTTGCCTCTTCAACTGCCCAGTCAAAATCCTTTTTCGTCACAAAATCGGGCAGGCGGATAATTGAAATAAACCTGAAATCGTCCTTGCGTGTGTAGTCAATTCCCTCTAAGCCGTCCTGCCACCAGAATCCCTCAAGCGGAGGAACGACATAGTCAAAATATCCGTCAATCCGATAATCGCCCTTCTTGCTCATCTTGATTGTAAAGGCAATTGCATACAGCAGACCTATAGACTGCTTGTACTCGCCGTTTTCGTCGTTCGGATTGCCCTTTCCCCTGACTGCAATGTAATTCATAGCAGGGACTTCGACAATCGTCGGCTTTTTAGGCGGCATATAAAATTCCTTGTATTCTTTTTTGTAGTCAAATGACATATTATTACCCTCTATTTCTTTTTACTTTTCTTTTTCGGGATTGGCAGTTCGTCGTACATTTCGTTAAAAAGCTTTGCAAGAAAC
>JBJEOX010000312.1:0-1604 GCA_051880935.1 Ruminococcus sp. | reverse complement strand
TTACAAGTCCCCTGAAACGTTGTACGGAAACGTGCAGAATCCTCTATCCCGAGCAAAATCCGCTTTCGATTGCCAATCTTTCCGAGTGCAATTTCGGAGAGTGGGAGGGCAAAACCGCTGAGGAACTGAAAAGCGACCCCGACTTTGAAAAGTGGCTCGCAGGCGACAGCTCCGTAAAGCCGCCGAGAGGGGAGAGCAACGCAGATTTCACACGCAGAATCTGCCGTATGTTTGAGAGCATTGTCGAGGGACTTATGAAAACAGGCACAACCGAGAGCGTAATCGTAACTCACGGCGGCGTGATTATGACGTTGCTTGCAGTGTACGGACTTCCGCAGGCAAAGCCGTTTGAGTGGACTATGGATAACGGCTTCGGATATTCACTGCGGGTAACGCCAATGCTCTGGCAGCGTGACAAGGTGTGCGAGGTGTTCCAGACGATTCCTATGGAACAGGAAACTGATTGATAACTGATTATGACAATTTTTTGTCAGATTGTAGCGTGGTTTACAATCTTTGGTGATATATTGTGCAATAATACATAAAGAAATAAATTAGTACACACGTTTCCTTTGTTTTCGTAGGGACACGGCGAGCCGTGTGCAAAGTAACGATGAAACTTTACCGATTATATCATCACTATAGTAACAGACAATCTTTTCCGTAGGGGACTGGTTCCCACACGTCCCATTCTAATATAACAACAAAAATAATTCTAAAGGAGAACAATATATTATGGCAGACTATAAAATTACATTACTCAAAGGTGACGGAATAGGTCCCGAAATTGTAAATCAGGCTGTAAAGGTGCTGGATAAGGCAGGCGAGAAATTCGGCTTCAGTGTTGAGTACGACGAGGCTCTTCTCGGCGGCTGTGCAATTGACGCTACAGGCGTTCCGCTTCCCGATGAAACGGTTGCAAAGTGCAAGGCTTCCGACAGCGTAATCCTTGGTGCAGTCGGCGGTCCCAAGTGGGACTCTCTCCCCGGCAACAAGCGTCCCGAGGCAGGACTTCTCGGAATCAGAGGAGCACTCGGACTTTTTGCAAATCTCCGTCCGTCGGTTATCTTCGGACCTTTAAAGAGTGCTTCTCCCATTAAGGACGATATCATCGGCGGCAACCTTGATATTATGATTGTCCGTGAGCTTACGGGCGGTATCTACTTTGGCGAAAGAGGCAGAAAAGAACTTGACGGCCAGCCTGCGGCGTGGGATACGGAAATGTACACAGTTGCCGAGGTTGAAAGAATCGCAAGAGTTGCCTTTGACCTTGCTATGAAGAGAAACAAAAAGCTCACAAGCGTTGACAAGGCTAACGTGCTCGAGTCCTCACGCCTCTGGAGAGAAACCGTAATCAGGGTTTCAAAGGACTATCCCGAGGTTGAGCTTAACCATATGTACGTTGACAACTGCGCTATGCAGCTTGTCAGAAATCCCCGTCAGTTCGACGTTATCGTAACATCAAATATCTTCGGCGACATTCTCTCCGATGAGGCTTCAATGATTGCAGGCTCAATCGGTATGCTCGCTTCTGCAAGCCTTTCGGGCGGCAAGCTCGGACTTTACGAGCCTATTCACGGCTCAGCTCCTGATATTGCAGGACA
>JBJEOX010000311.1:0-1614 GCA_051880935.1 Ruminococcus sp. | reverse complement strand
TAAAAGGATTTAAGCAGTTCAAGGTTATCAACGGCGAGAAGTATTTTTCTCATATCCATTTTTTCGTAATAAGACGGTGAAATTTTCTTTTTCTGCGACACTACAAAAAGCCTTGATGTAATCTGATAATTCTTTGAAAGCTCTTTAAGACTTCCTCCTGTCATTCCTACACTTACACAGATTTGCTTAATTGAAAGATGATTGTACTGCAAAGCCTGTAAATCACCTACGAGGTGCTCAATTTCGTCGGAAGTAAAGCCGCTCAGGACATAATAATTTATCATATCAACTTTAAAACCGCCCCAGGGCTTTTTGTATGAATGAATAAGGCGTTCGATTCTGTCCTCAGCCTTGCTGACAGGTGCTCCCTCTGCCATTTCGGCTTTTACGGCTACCATACAGCAATTCAACGCTGAATCAAAATTGTGACACTCCAAAACCGGTATGTATTTTTCTGCGTCACCGGGGAAAAATACAATATTCCGCAAAGCCTGACTTATGTCCTCTTCTTCCCTTTCGTTAAGGATTATACGGTTGCAGAAGTCACGTGAAATATCAACTATACGTGTTTTCCAGGGAATATCCATAAGCGGAAAGTTAAGCTTGTTGCAGTAGTCAATTACTTCTTTCGGGATTCCTGTAATATACGGTCCTATGTTAAGCACAAGTCCGCTGACCTGCTTTTGAATCAGATTTTTTACAAAGGGCAAAAGCCAGTCTTTGTCACGGTTTGCAATGCCTGTTGAAAAAATCAGCTCTCCGCCGTGAAGAAATTCGCTAACCTCAATATCCTCAACGGTATGTACCCACTGCACAATGTTTGACATTCCTCCGCTTCCTGCAATCACCCTCATTCCGTAAAGATAACTTGCAGTTTCGCACAATGAGCGAAGTGTTACAGCCATAAAATCCCACCTTTGCTTAACAGCCGTTGAGCCTGCCCCGTTTTTGACGAAGCAGGCTTAGACTTATTTTATACCGAATTTAATCTTTACTGCGTCGGCTATTATGTCGGCGCATTTTTCTTTGCTTATCCTTGAGGTGTTAAGGAACATATCATAATTGAGCGAATCACGCCAGTTCTGCCCTCTTGTGTAGTATTTATAGTAAGCGGTTCTGTATTTGTCGGTCCGCTTTTTCATATCTCTTGCACGTTCCTCCGAAACATACACCCTGCTTCTTATGAGGTTAATACAATCCTGCATATAAGCCTCAACAAACACGCTCAAAACATTTGACTTTTCACGCAGTATGTAGTCGGCGCACTTACCCACAATAATGCAGGACTGTGTGTTGGAAAGCTCCTCAATAATTTTCGCCTGAATGTTATATAAATTTATATCGGACACAAACGCCCTTGATTCAGGCCGCAAAACGTTCGTTGTAGGAAGCTTTGTAAGCGACTTTACAAGATAGCTTCCGTGAAGCTTTTCGTCAACCTCAACAAACTCGCTTTCGTCAATTCCGCTCGCCTGAGAAGCCATTGTGAGAATCTGGCGTTCATAGTACGGAATGCCGAGCTTTTCAGAAAGAATAGCCGCTATCTCCTTGCCGCCGCTGCCGAAGCTTCGGGCAATGGTAATAATGTAGTTGTTCATATCAATCACCAAACAA
>JBJEOX010000310.1:0-1633 GCA_051880935.1 Ruminococcus sp. | reverse complement strand
TTTCTTCTCGTCAATTTCGGGGTGGCCTACGTTAACGTCGAGGATTTCAGCACCGCCGTTTACCTGACTCAAAGCCTGAGTGAGAATGTAATCAATATTATTGTCAACAAGCGCCTGCTTGAAAAGCTTTTTGCCTGTCGGGTTGATTCTTTCGCCTATAATTCTCGGACCGTTGATTTCAACAACCGTGCTTGCACTGCAAACCGTTGTATCAACGCTCTTTTTCTGCGGCTGGTAGCTTTTATCTTCAAGCATTTTCCTGATTTCGACGATATATTCGGGGGTTGTGCCGCAGCAGCCGCCTACAATTTTTACGCCGTATTTAAGCAAATCCGCAACACAATCAGCGAATTTATCGGGCAGAATATCGTACTCGTTGCTGTTTGGGTCGGGCAAGCCTGCATTCGCCTTGATGACAAGCGGTAAATCTGTGTATTTCGAAATTTCGCTTACCACGCCTTCAAGCTCGTCGGGACCTAAAGAGCAGTTTACGCCGACTGCGTCAACGCCCAGTCCCGTAAGGGTAACTGCCGCTGAGGCAGGAGAAACACCGGTAAATGTACGTCCGTTGCGTTCAAACGTCATAGTTGCGATAATCGGCTTGTCGCTGTTTTCCTTTGCCGCAAGAACGGCGGCTTTCAGTTCATAGAGGTCGGTCATCGTTTCGAAAACAATAACGTCTGCGCCCTGTCCTGCGATTATCTGCTCTTTGAAATAGTCGTAAGCCTCGTCAAAGCTCAACGAGCCTGCCGGCTCTAAAAGCTGACCGATAGGACCTATGTCGAGCGCAACAAGGCAATCCGTACCCTGTACGGCTTTTTTTGCGTTTGCAACGCCAGATTTTATGATTTTATCAACCGAATAACCGCTTTCCTTGAGCTTATATCCGTTTGCTCCGAAGGTGTTTGCATAGACAATATCGGAGCCTGCATCGGCATAAGCCTTGTGAAAAGACTCGATTAACTCGGGGTGAGTGATATTCAATGTTTCGGGTACGGAGTCGTACTTTACTCCGCTTTTCTGTATGAGAGTTCCCATTGCTCCGTCGAGCAGAACGAACTCCTTTGACTCTAAAAATCTCTTAAAATCCACAATGTTCTCCGTTTCTTCTGAATTTGCATCTGTCACGCATATTGCACACCGCACAGCCTCGTTTTTTGCGGTCAATAGGTGTTTTTGAAAGTCCCATAACCGCCGTAACGGATTTGGTGGGAGTCAGCAGGCTGTTTTCGTTTGTCGCAAGTCCGATTTTTCGTGGAGCGTCAAGCATTGAAAGAACGCTTTTCTGAAGCTCAATCGGGTAATCACCGTAGCCCGGACTGAATCGGAAGGTCTGAAAATATCCCTCGTACTTTTCGGCAATCAGCCCGTCAAATTTTGCACACACCTGCTCAATTGCAACGCTTGCAAAGCTGTCGAGCACAACGGCTTTTGCCATATCGGAAATCTGATTTATTCTGATAAGTCTGTCAATTTCCGCACCAAGCGTTGCGCACATTACAATTGCCTTTTCACAGCCGTCAAGGTGATTTTTTATATCCTCACCCTGCATAAGCTCATCAATGGGCAAATCCTTTTCAACATAAAGATATTTCGGACTTGACTTTGCAAGAATTTCCCTCTCGCACTCGTC
>JBJEOX010000309.1:0-1633 GCA_051880935.1 Ruminococcus sp. | reverse complement strand
TGATTTACTATCCTGTTCGTCATCGTGGTTGGTGTAAACGCCCTCTTTGTTCCACACTCTTTCAAGCTCACGGAAGGTATCGGAAACCTCGTCTTTTTTCTTTAGAACGGTTGCAACAATTAAAGCGTTGATAAGGCTCAGCGGTGCAACGAGAGAATCGACGATTGACGCCATATCACTTCTTGCAATAAGCACCGAGTCAGCCGACTGCACCAGAGGAGAAGCCATACTGTCGGTAATTGCAACGGCGTGTGCTCCCCTTGAACGGGCAAAGTCCATAGCCTCAACAGCCATTGCGCTGTAGCGAGGAAATGAAATTCCAATCATAACGTCCTTATCGGTTATTCTGAAAATATGCTCGTATGTAGTGGTAGAGCTTGTGGTATTTATTACACGCACATTATCGAAAATAAGCTCAAAATAGTATGCAAGAAAGCTTGCGATTGCGGCAGTTGAGCGCACTCCGAAAATGTAGATGCGCTCAGCCTTGCAGATTTCATCAACGGCACGGTTGAAATCCTCGTGAGAAGTTTCTTCAATTGTTCTTCTGATTTTTTCGATATCCTGATTCAGAACGCTGTCAAGCACGTTGTCATTGCCGATACGTCCCGAGGTGACTTCAATTCGCTGAACGGAGGTGAGCTTGTTTCTTATCATCTCCTGCATAGCCTTCTGAAGCTTAGGATAACCGTCGTAGCCGAGTTCGGAGGCAAAACGGACAACCGTACTCTCTGAAACTCCGACTGTTTCGCCGAGCTTTGAGGCTGTCATAAAAGCCGCCTTATCGTAATGTTCTTCAATATATAAAGCAATCCTTTTCTGACCTTTCGAAAAGGAATTCATCATCAAATCAATTCTTGTCAGCAAATGCGTTATCATTTTATGATACTCCTTGTAATTGTATATTCCATACTTTTTCATTTTAACATAAAGACTTGCAAAATTCAATAATAACAACTATAATTTAATTTATATTTTACACGATTATCAAGGAATACAGATTATGAACGCTTACGATTTTGACAAAACAATTTATGACGGTGACTCTACGGCTGATTTTTACCTGTTCTGCCTTAAAAAGCACAAAAGTATTATTCTTCTTGCGCCGTCGCTTGTATGCGCTTTTTGCAGGTTTTATGTTTTTAAAAAAGGTACGAAAACCGAATTTAAAGAAAAAATGTACCGCTTTCTTACAAAGTGCAACGCTGAAAAGGACATTGCAGAGTTCTGGGACAAAAACTGCGGAAAAATCAAGGACTTCTACATAAAGCAGAAAAAAAGTGACGATGTGATTATTTCTGCATCACCCGAATTTCTGCTTGCGCCTATTTGCAAAAAGCTTGGTATAAAGCACCTTATCGCCTCAAAGGTTGACAGCAAAAGCGGAAAATACAGCGGAGTTAACTGTCACGGCAAAGAAAAGGTGAGAAGATTTTACGAGGAATTTAAAGACGGAGAAGTTGACGAGTTTTATTCCGACAGCCTGAGCGACACGCCTATGGCTGAAATTTCAGAAAAAGCCTTTCTTGTAAACGGTAACAAAATTACGGAATGGAAACCGAATAATAAATGAAACAGAAAAGGGGCTGTAAAAAAACAGTCAAAAAAACAAGCCGGGATTCACTAAAAGGTG
>JBJEOX010000308.1:0-7893 GCA_051880935.1 Ruminococcus sp. | reverse complement strand
CGCTTTCGTCAAAAGATACGCTTTTGCCGTTTCGCTTGCCGCCTTTATAAAAACACACGTCAATAAAGTTGCCGTCAGAATCAAATCTTGCGCCGCAGCCGTCGGGAGAATTGTCGCTCCACTTTCCTGCGTGCATTGTACCGTCACTGAGGCGGTAACCGACGCCGCTGCCCTCTCGCCTGCCGTTTACCCAGTTTCCGACGTAGTTTATATTGCCTTCTTTGTAATAGCAGACTCCGAATCCGTTTCTTTTGTCATCAAGATACTCACCGTCGTATGACGTAAGTCCCTGCGGAGTAACAGTTCTGCCGCGCCCCGTTCTGTTATTATTTTCATCAATTTCGCCAAAATAAGCATATCTTCCCGATTTAGTGTGAATTATTACATTACAATCGGGATTTTCTTTGCTGTCATATTCTTCCTGTGATTCCTCGGAAACAAAACAACTTTCGGTATTTACTGAATCATTCTGAATATTATCTTCGCTTTCGATATTACTATCTTCATTACTATCTTCTGATAAAACTTCATAAACAGGAGCTTCTGATTCTTCGGATTTTTCAGAAGTTTCTTCATGCTCATCAAAATCGTTACAGGTCTGATTGATGATTTCACCGAACAAGTCTTTATTTGTTTTATGAGCTTCAGAAAGAATATTGGCAATTTTATCATAGGCTGAATAGCTTTGCTCTTTTTTATCAGGCATTTCTTCGGAAGTACTCTCAGGTTCGCCGTAATCGCAGGCTGCTTCGTCAAGATACTCTGCTTCTGACAAAGCTAAAGTATCATCTGCCTGAGATTGCAAAAATATTTCATCAGGATTGTTAAATGTAAATCCGGTATTTTCACTGTCATTTACAGGCAAATCATCAACGGGCAAATCTTCGGGTCTGAAAGTTTCATCATACCAGAGCATACCGACATTTGAATAAATCAGTCCTGTGCACTTTTTCATAGGCACAGAATCAGACGGATACAGAATTGAACAATTATGTTCTCCGTTAATATTTATTCTTTCAAGCTGTAAAGCAGTAATTCCGGAAATAATTTTCGGGGCAATAACGGCAATTTTTACATTCTCGTAATTACTGTCGTAATACTCTGTGCGAAGCCAGTTGTGCGCCTTATCAAAATATGACCTCTTATATATTATTCCGTTTTCTCTGTAAAAAATAACACTGTAAACGCCGCCTGTAGCCTTTTTTACCGACTGAAACGGCTGATTGTTACGTGTAATTTTCCACGACAACGGTTCACCCTCGCTCATACGATATGAGATATTGTATGTTTTTTCTTCTAAAGAAATTTCAGACTTGTCATACTGCATCTGTTTATTTGAGTTGAAATAATTTGCACGTACTCCTGCGAGAGCGTCATTCTTAAAATCAAGCTTTTCAAAATCAGATATCAAAGCTGAATATATAATCAATCCGTCTGTAAGTTTTTGTGTATCGGAAAGCATAGTTATGATTCCTTTCGGGTAAGTCAAGTGCCAAGACACGCAATTATGACAAACAGGCTTATGTTTCAAAAAACTGTTTTGCCTTGCTGTCCCGGAGCTGTTCCTGTAAAGTAAAAATCAAGGGCGAACATAGTCCGCCCATGAAAGAATACAAAATAAGAAAATCCAAATATATGTCAGATTGAAATTGACATTGCAATATTGTAAAGTTCTTTGTCAAATACACGAGGCATATCAAGAGCTTCGTTAATGTCAAGGTCAACGATTTTGCCGTTCTGCATTACAACAACACGGTTACCGATATTCTGGTCAAGAAGCTGAACAGCCTTGTAACCCATCTCACTTGCAACAACTCTGTCACGAAGAGTTGGCGAGCCGCCTCTCTGAACATGTCCGAGGACAGTAGCTCTTGCTTCAATACCAAGGCGCTGTTCTACATACTTTGCAAGGTCTACGACGCCGCCGACGCCCTCAGCAACAACAATAATAAAGTGCTTCTTGCCTGTTTTCTGAGTATTGATAATTCTTGCGATAACATCTCTTTCAATATTGTACTCAACCTCGGGTACGAGAATTGCAGTAGCACCTGTTGCAATACCTGTCTGCAACGCAATATCACCGCAGCGTCTGCCCATAACCTCAACGATTGAGCAACGGTCGTGTGACTGTGCAGTATCTCTGATACGGTCAACCATCTGGAGAGCCGTATTCATAGCTGTGTCAAAGCCTACTGTATATTCAGAGCAGGCAATATCGTTATCAATAGTACCGGGAACGCCGATACAATTTACACCTGCGTTTGTCAGTGCCCTTGCGCCTCTGAAAGAACCGTCGCCGCCGATTACTACAACACCTGTAATGTCAAGGCTTCTGCAAAAATCAGCCGCTTTCTGAATTCCTGCGGGAGTAGCAAATTCTTCACTTCTTGCTGTATAGAGCATTGTACCGCCGTTGCCGATGATGTCGGACACACTTCTGAGATTCATTTCCTGAACGTCACCGTTGAGCAATCCGTTATAACCACGGTAAACACCGTAAACCTTTAATCCTTTATTAATACCTGCACGAACTACAGCTCTTACGGCTGCATTCATTCCGGGAGCATCGCCGCCGCTTGTAAGTACTGCTATTGATTTCTGTGACATAAAACTACCTCCATTTAGGTTATTGACACTTGATATTATAATACAATTGGTGTTTCTTTACAAGAGGATTTTTCAAATTTGCGAAATTAAATTACAAAATTGATAAATTCTTGACAATATATTATATCAGAATTATAATTAAAATGAATTAATTGTAGGTCATATTAGAATATATTTTATATTTTTAGTATTAAATTTAAATATGGCTGATAAAATGGAGGATATTATGACTAAACTTTATCTTGCTATTCCCTGCTATAACGAGGAAGAAGTATTAAGAGATTCTGCCGAAAAGCTTTTGAACAAGTATGACAATATGATGGCTGAAGGCAAAATAACCTCTGACAGCAAAATTGTTTTTATTGACGACGGCTCAAAGGATAAAACCTGGAGCATTATTAAAGAGCTTCACAACGAAAATCCTGTTTTTCAGGGAATTAAGCTCAGCCGCAACAGAGGACACCAGAATGCGCTTTTGTGCGGTCTTATGACTTTAAAGGACAAGGCTGACGCTGTTATTTCAATTGATGCAGATTTACAGGACGATATCAACACCTTTGATGAGATGGTGCAGAAATACGAAGAAGGCAGCGACGTTGTTTACGGCGTTCGTTCAAAGCGTGAAACGGATACATTCTTCAAGCGCTTTACTGCTGAGGCTTTCTATAAAATTCTCAATAAAATGGGCGCAAAGGTTATTTTCAACCACGCTGATTTCAGACTTATGAGCAAACGTGCGCTTGAAGCTTTTTCACTCTATAAGGAAACAAACATTTTCTTAAGAGGTATGGTACCTCTTATCGGCTACAAGTCCGATATTGTTACATATGAGCGTTCAGAGCGACTTGCAGGTGAAAGCAAATATCCGCTCAAGAAAATGCTCGCTCTTGCCTGGGAAGGCATTACTTCACTCAGTATTCAGCCTATCAGAATGATTACCTGGCTCGGCGGTATTGTATTTGCAATCAGTATTATTATGATTATCTATTCGCTCGTAAGCTTCTTTGTGGGCGCCGCAACTACAGGCTGGGCAAGTACTTTGTGCTCAATCTGGGCAATCGGCGGACTTCAGCTTCTTGCAATCGGAATTATCGGCGAATATATCGGAAAGATTTATCTTGAAACTAAACAGCGTCCTAGATTTATTGTAGAGGAGTTTCTTGAGGACTGATGAATTCAAATAAATTATCTGCAATACTTAACAGAATTTTTCACATAGTATTTTTCATACTGTTCGGTATTGTTTTCTTTGGCATTATTTTTTCCGGATATGAAAACAATAAAATCGGATATTCTGCAACCGAAAGAACATATGCAGTTATTTTCTTTATTGTGTTGTTATTGATTTTTGTTGCTGTTTATATTCTTTTACAGAAATATAACAATCGTTCAAAATTGCGTTCAAAACCGAAAATCAGTGATAAACAGGTTGTAATCTTCATTTTTGCATCTGTTGGAGTACTTCTTGTTCTCCAGCTTTTAGCAGGATATTTTTTACAGATGAACCCTGTTACCGATATGCAGTACATTGAAAGATATTCACGTGATTTCGGAGCAACGGGAAATTTTGATTTGATTCAGAAGGACTGCGAAAACGGCAGTGTGTACTTAATCAGATATCCGAACAACTTAGCGCTTGTATTTTTGCTTTCGGCTGTCTATAGATTATGTAATCTTGTTTTCGGCTATGTTCCCTCACTCGTTCCCGTAATTATCAATGCTTTTGCGATAAATATTTCTGTACTTCTTACTGTTTTTACTGCAAGAAAGATATTCGACAACAGAAAAGCAATTTTTGTTCTTTTGCTCTGTTTTCTGTTTGCACCGTTTTACACCTATGTTCCCTATTACTATACGGACTCGCTTTCTATGCCTTTCTGCATAGGTGCAATATACCTTTTTGTTGTTGCCGTAAATTCGGAAAAGAAAATACAAAAGTATATTTCGCTTGCTTTAAGCGGAGTATTGGTATTTTTAGGCTATAAGCTAAAAGGCAGTCTTATAATTCTGCTTGCCGCTGTTTTGATTTATATTTTTCTTAAAATGAATATCAAACAGGTTGTATGTATTGCTCTTGCCGTCATTGCAGGATTCGGCTCAATTGGCGCAATCTATACGGTTGCTTTCAACAGTATGGGCATTGTTACCGAAGAACAGTCGGACAGGTATGAATATCCCTACACTCACTGGGTAATGATGGGACTTAAAGGCTTAGGTCATTATAACCTGAAAGACAGCAACTATACTAACAGCTTTGAAAGTAAAGCAGAAAAGCAGGAAGCTAATATAAAAGAAATTAAGAACAGAATTGAAAACTTCGGTCCTGACGGACTTACTGAGCATATTTTCAATAAGGCTGTATGGACATGGGAGGACGGAACTTACTATATTTCGCACCATATTGAGGATTGCAAACGGAAAAATATCCTCCACTCCTTTGTTCTTACCGAGGGTGAAAATCACCTGTACTTCTTTGTTTACAGCAACGGATTTCAGCTATTGCTCATTTTCCTGATGCTTATGTCAATACTCAAGGGCTGTATCAAGCCTGACGTTAATATTATGACATTATTTAAAGGTATAATTTTTGCAGCGTTTATTTTCTTCCTGATATGGGAAACACGTTCAAGATACCTGTATAATTTCACGCCACTGTTTATACTTGTTGCTGTTGACGGACTTGATTTTGTCATTTCAGGATTCAGAAGTATTATAAAACGCATTTCAGGCAAAAGCTCTGATAAACACAATCATTATAAAACAAGTTAATATTTCAGCTTAACTCTGCTACGGATAATCAATTTATTCGTAGCAGTTTTTTAATATAAAAGAAATATTTTTATTTCCGGGATTTAATACATTTTTCAATATTTTGTTGTAATAAATCTAAAAATATGTTAGAATTATTTAAATACTGTTTTCTGAGAGGATATAAAAATGGATATTCAAAAATTGCAGAGCCGAAACGCCGCTATGGACATAATACGAATAGTTGCTGCGTTTACCGTTCTTTCGGTTCATTTCTTTTTACACAACGGATTTTACAGTCAGACTGTAGAAGGCGTGCCAATGTATATAATGGTACTTATGCGTACTTTATTCTCTGTTTGCGTTCCTCTGTTTATGATTCTTACGGGTTATCTTATGAGTCATAAAACGCTAAGCAGGAAGTATTATTCGGGTATATCAAAGACGCTGATTATTTTTGTGCTTGCTACTCTTGCCTGTATGATTTTTAAGACGATACACGACAATGAACCGTTTACGCTGAAATCGTTCATTTTAGGCACGCTTGATTTTACGGGAGCAAACTACTCGTGGTACATTGAAATGTATATAGGTTTGTTTCTGCTTATACCATTTCTGAATCTTGCTTATAACAAGCTGAAAAATAAAAGGCAGAAACAAGTGCTTGTATTTACTCTCGTTTTTCTTACCATTATTCCGACTGTATTCAACATTTTCAATTTTGACAATCCTGCATGGTGGTCTGACCCTAAAACCTCTGACACATTTTCAAAGCTTGTTCCGAGCTGGTGGATGGGTATTTATCCCATTACATACTACTTTACTGGTTGCTACATCCGTGAATACGGTATAAAGCTTAAGACAAGCAGTACGCTTGTGCTGTTTTTGCTTGCAATTCTGATTTTTGGTTCTTTCAACTACTACAGAAGCTACGGCACTACTTTTAAATCGGGCAGCTATGTTTACTGGTACGGTATTGAGCCTTACGTGCTTTCTGTTTTGCTTTTTGTGCTGCTGAGCAGAATCAAGACCGATAATATGAATGAAAAAGCTAAGTTTGTACTGTGGAAAGTTTCCGACTTAGCACTTGGAATGTATCTCATTTCATACATATTTGATATGCTCGTTTATCCTGTGCTTAATGCAAAAATTAATCCTATGACAGACAGACTTCCGTTTTATTTTGTAGCAGTTCCGATTGTTTTTATATGCTCAATGCTGGCTTCTGCAATAATGAATATTGTTGCAAAATATATACAGATACTCTTTAAAAAGCTTGCAGAGTTCATCAAAGCACAGCGTCAGCGAGCTGACAGGTACAAATGGCAGGATTATCTGTTTATTGCACTTATGGCCGGCGGACTGATATTTGCTTTCTGGAAGTGCATTTACGGCTTCGGCGGTAACGACGAGGCATTTTACCTTACTGTTCCTCAAAGATTCAATATGGGCGATGCGCTGATAAAAGACGAATGGCATCTCTCACAGCTGTCGGGATTTCTTCTTATGCCCTTTGTGTGGCTTTTTACTACGGTTACAGGCTCTACCGAGGGAATTATCCTTGCCGCAAGAGTGCTTTATATTCTCTTCCATTCTACCGTTTCTGTTATTATTTATTTAAGAATCAGAAAATACGGATACGTTTCTGTATTTGCATCGGTTCTTTACTTTATCTATACACCATATGATATTATGGCTATGAGCTATAATACTATGGGACTTGACTTTGTTACGCTTGCAGGGGTAATTATGGGAACAGCAAGCTATAAGAAGAAACTTCCTCTTATTATAAGCGGAGTTGCGTTTGCCGCAGCAGTGCTGTGCTGTCCGTACCTTGCAGCAGCGTACATTCTTTATGGAATCTGCATGCTGATTCATATATTCATCAAAAACAAGGACACGAAATTTATACTAAAAAGCGAATTATTCGCAGGCAGGACTTTCCTGTTTTTCAGCATAGGAATATTTGCCCTTGCCGCTGTATTTCTGATTTTTGCGCTTACAAGGGTAAGTGTTAAGGAAATCGTTGATTATCTCCCCTACCTTATGACCGATCCTGACCATCCTCAGATTGCGCTTGGCACAAGGTTCAGTATGTACTTCAATTCAGTTTACAACTGCCACAGCCACTTTAAAATTGCGTTGTTCAGCTATCTTGCAATGATTATTATTATGATAATCGACCGCAAACGCAAATATCATCGCTCGCTTTATCTTATCGTGACAACGGCTATTGTAATTTTCTGTTATGTATTGCTGCTTCCTCAGCTTACATATGCAACCTACAATGCAATAATGTTCCCGCTGATTTTCATAGGAATTACGTCGTATATTCTGTGTAAAAACAAACCAAAGCCGTTTTTTGCAAGCCTGTTTGTACTCGGAATAATCTATTCGTTTGCAATTTGCTTCTCATCAAATCAGTATTTCTACGTGATTTCAATGGTAATTACTGCTTCAAATGTTGCAAGCTACGTTTTCCTTGCACAGCTTTTAAGAGAAATGAGAACGTCACAGGATAATATTGAATATGCTGTC